>NZ_JAHBDR010000034.1:0-121404 GCF_019956575.1 Pseudomonas sp. A-R-19 | reverse complement strand
TTCGGTGAACACAACATCAGTGAACGACAGCAATCAACTGTGGGAGCGGGCTTGCTCGCGAAAGCGGTGTGTCTGACACGTCAGTTTTGAATGTACTGACGCCTTCGCGAGCAAGCCCGCTCCCACAAGGGATTTTCGGTGAACACAACATCGGTGAACGACAGCTATCAACTGTGGGAGCGGGCTTTCTCGCGAAAGCGGTGTGTCTGACACGTCAGTTTTGAATGTACTGACGCCTTCGCGAGCAAGCCCACACACAAGTGATTTTCGGTGAACACAACATCAGTGAACGACAGCAATCAACTGTGGGAGCGGGCTTGCTCGCGAAAGCGGTGTGTCTGACACGTCAGTTTTGAATGTACTGACGCCTTCGCGAGCAAGCCCGCTCCCACAGGGGTTTGTGGTCAGATCGGTGATTGGTGCAGGCAAATGATATGCGGGTCATCATTCCAGTGCGGGAAACGCTTGGCGATCAGTGGGTCGTGGCCGGGGATGACGTGGTCTTCGCTGTCGGCCAGGCGGTCGATCTCGGTGAAGGCTTCGAGGGTTTGCGCCAGGTCATCGAGAATCGGAAACGGGCTGCGCTCACGAATGTTGACCCACAGGTGCGCGGCATCCGAGGCCAGCACAATCCAGCCGCGTCCGGTATTCACCCGCACGACCTGGCTGCCGGGCGTATGCCCGCCCACCGGGTGCAGGGTTACGCCTGGAACCACCTCGACGACGCCGTTGTGCAAACGCATCCGCCCTTCGAACAGCGGCGGCAGCGCCGACATCACGTCCTCGACTTCATACGTTTTGTTCACCGTACGATGGACCATTTTCGGCCCGGTGCAAAAGCGCAGTTCCGCTTCCTGCAAATGCACCGTCGCCGTCGGGAACAGCCCAAGGTTGCCGGCATGATCCCAGTGCAAATGGGTAAGGATCAGGTGCTCGACCCGGGCCGGATCGATGTCCAGTTGCCGCAGGGATTCTTCCGGCAGGCGGTACATCTGGCGATTGCGTCGGTCCGCCGTGGCCGGCTGGAAACAGGTGTCGACCACAATTACCTGTTGCTCGTTGCGGATGACCCAGAAGTAGTAGTCCAGTGGCATCGGCGCATTCGGATCACCGCAGCAGGCGTCGTAGAGAAAATTCTCCCTGGCGCTGCGCTGGGCGTTTGCGCCGACACGAATAGCGAACACTTCGTACACAGGCGTGGACATAAGCACCTCCGGGTTCAGGCGAGCGCCGTGGTTTTGAGGGTCGGACGGAAGTCGAAATCGATCTGGTCGCTGATGCCCAGGTCCCGGGCCAGCTTATGCAGACCGCTGTAGTCACGCATGATGGTCGCGTTCTTGTTGCTCTCGCGGGTGTCGGCAATGATCAGCGCCGCATCCTCGACCCCAAGCTGCGTCAGAATCGCCTCCCACATCGAGTAGTCCTGAGCGATAAAAGCACTCAGCGCCACCGACAGGTTGCGTGCGAAAAATTCCCGCTGAATGGGCTGCATGTTCGCGTACATGACCTTGGCCACTTCGGCCAGCACCTTGCTGTGGGCATATTCGTCGCGGTTGTGCAGTTCGGCCACGCGGCGGTTCTGCGGCTGGATGGTCTGGTCGTCCGCCAGCAAGTCCAGATAGGCATTGACGCTGATCTCGGCCACCACCGCAAAGGTGATCGCCGCCAGATCCCGCTGCCATTGCTCGGGCAGTGCTTCACGCTGCGCTTTCAGGCGCAGGTAAGTGACCGAGGGTGGCAAGTCCAGATCCTGATCCAGCGCCCGATCCAGCCGGGTCCGTTCGATCGCGCGCAGGTGCATCAACGTGTGGTAGTGCTCGTCGATCAGGGTTTGTTGCATGGCCTCGCGAAAATGCCAGTCGTCCTTGCCCAGGTACTGATTGGCAATCACGCTGAGGGCCGGATTGACGATGTGTTCTTCGGCGGTGACGGTGCGCAGGTTGTAGCCGATCCAGCCCCAAGTCACCACGCTGCTCTTGAGTTCGTCGCTCAAGGCCTGGAACTTCGGATGATGGAAGAACGGCACCATGCACTCCGGGTAATCCGGGCGCAGCGGGTCGAACGCTTCGTCGATCCGGGCCCTGTCCGGCGCACAAACGGAGGCACGCTTGGTCCAGGCCTGGTTGAGTCGCACGATCAGTTGATGATCGACCTGGGCGATCTCGATTGCTGTTTGCATGACGCGATACCTGTAATACGCGTACCCGCCAAGGGGTACGCCAAAAGAATGAAGGGCGCCGGAAATATCAGGCCAGCCAATAGCGGGTCAGGTTGCGCGCCGGGTCAGTGTAACGACTGCGGGCGTGGATCATGCGCCAGTTGTCCCAAATCAGCAGGCATCCGTCGGGAATCAGCACCGCAACGTTGTGCTCGACGAAGTACGCCTCGCCGAGCACGGCGAACCTGGCCAGCGGCGAGGTGCTGTTGGCGACCAGGGATTGTTGTAGAGCTTCCGTGGAAGGGTTTACATCGCCGTAGTGAAACTGGTTGTAGCTGAAGCGGAAAATATCCCCGTCCTCCGTAGGCGTGAGGATGTACTCCTTGACCCGCCGCTGTCCCGGTTCGCCCGGTTTGGCGGTGGCGACAAACTCTACCGGCGTGTCATCCAGCCACTCACGCAGTTCTGGTTCGCTGCGTTCCAGGGACTTGAGAAACTCATAGCCGTCCACCAATCCGGTGTGCCCACCGCCGCACGTGGCCTGTTTATGGCAATGCAACGCCAGGTAGCGCGGCGGCGGCCCATACACCGGTGCTTCGGTGTGCGGGCCGATGCCGTTCATGCTCTGGGAATACGGCAAGTCTTCGTAACCCGGCTTGCGGGTAATGGGAAAGGCCATCTGGCCATTGAACTGCGGAATGATCGGACCGAATTCGCGCAGGGTGCCTACGACATCATCGGCAAATTTTTCCGGGGTCAACACGGTCCAGCCCAGGGTCGACAGCTCTTCATGACGATGGCCGAGTGAAATGCAAGGTTGAGACGCAACAATCCCTTGATCTGACATGGTGAGATTCCTGGCAGGTGATCAGGCGTTTACGATTGAGGTGTAGGCGGCAATGAAGTCGCGGCAGGCGCCACCCGGTCGATAGTGCTGTTCATCGATGCTCTGCACCGGGGTAATTTCAGCGGCGGTGCCGGTGAGAAAACACTCATCGAAGTCGCCAAGCTCCGTAGGCAAAATCGTGCGTTCGACGACCTGGTAGTCCAGCGCCCTGGCCAGTTCGATCACGGTCTGGCGCGTGATGCCGTTGAGGAAGCAATCCGGGGTCGGCGTGTGCAAGGTCCGGCCTTTGACAAAAAACACATTGGCGCTGGTGGCTTCGGCGACGTGGCCGCGCCAGTCGAGCATCAGCGCGTCGTGGTAGCCCGTGTTCTCGGCGTCGTGCTTGCTCAGCGTGGCGATCTGGTAATGCCCGGAGGCCTTGGCTTCGAAGGGACTGCTGTTCGGCGGTGGGCGACGCCAGGTCGCGGTTTTCAAGCGGATGCCGGCCATGCGGGCCGCCGGGTCGAAGTAACTCGGCCATTGCCAGCAAGCGATGGCCACATGCACACGATTGAAACGCGCCGAGGTGGAAATCATCTCGCTGCCGCGCCAGGCCACCGGCCGCAGATAACCGTCGACGACCTGATTGCGTTGCAGCAATTGATGGCTGGCCGCTTCCAGTTCAGCCAGTTCATAGGGGATGACAAAGTCCATCATCCGGGCCGAGCGATACAACCGCTCGCTGTGCTCGCGCAGCTTGAAGATCTTGCCGTCATAGACCCGCTCGCCTTCATACACGGTGCTCGCGTAATGCAGGCCATGGGTCAGCACATGCAACTGCGCCCGGGACCACTCGACGAACTCGCCGTCGAGCCAGATAACGCCCTCGCGCTGATCAAACGGGATACTGCTCATTTCCATATCTCCCCATTGTTCATGATTTTTCCTACGCCGTTTCCAGCAACACAGGTATCAATTCCGGCACCGCAGTGAGCTCGGTCTGAAAGAAGAACGCACGCTCGCCGAAGGCCGGTTGCAAGTCGTCGAACCAGGTCACCTGCGGATCAAAGCGCGCGTAGAACGTGCGCAACACCCACTGCGGATCGCGTGCCTGGAGGAACTGCAGGACGAAGACCTTTTCCCCGGCGACAGTCTCGATGCCATTGATCAAGACCTTGCCGTAGAAGGTGCTCATGGACGGCCCGCGCACCGTTCGCGCCAGCCCCGACACCGTGCGGTACGCCGCCTGGAAGATCTCGAAGGCCCGGGCCAGCGGCATCGCAAAGTAGTGACTGGGGCCGGTATCACGCTCGACGAACATGTAATAAGGCACGGCTCCGAGCCGCACGCCTTCGGTCCACAGCGCCGCCCAATCGGCAGGGTTTTCGTTGATGTGGCGGATCACCGGTGCCTGCATGCGCACCGTCGCGCCCGTCGAGCGAATGCGCTCGATGGCTTGGCGGGCGATGACCTGGCGGATCTCCACCGGGTGGTTGTAGTGGCCCATGATCGACAGGTTTTTTCCCGCCGCGACGATGCGTTGGAACAGCTCCAGCAACTCGGGCGCATCCTTGTCACTGACAAACCGCTGTGGCCAGTACGCCACGGACTTGGTGCCGATGCGGATACTCTTGAGGTGTGGCAAACCCAGCAGCGGTTCGATGTAACCGGCCAGCGAGCGGGTGTTCATGATCATCGGGTCGCCACCGGTAATCAGCACGTCCGTGACTTCGCTGTGAACCTCCAGGTAACTCACCAGCTCCTGGGACTCACGGGCATTGAACTTGAGTTCTTCCTCGCCGATGAACTGCGCCCAGCGGAAACAGAAGGTGCAGTACGCATGACAAGTCTGCCCGGCACCGGGGAAAAACAGCACGGTTTCGCGGTACTTGTGCTGGATACCCGACAGGACTTTGCCGTTGAGGGTGGCGCCGTTGTGAGTCAACTGCCCGGCCGGATGCGGGTTCATGCGCAGCCAGATCGCCTCGATCCGGCGCTTGATCGCAGTACTGTCGTCCAGTTCGATCAGTTGTTTGAGCGAGGCATATTCGTCCGGCAGCAACATGTCTTTGTGCGGGAAGGTCATGCGGAAAACCGGATCGTCGGGAATGTTGTTCCAGTCGATCAGCGTGCCCAGCACGTATTCGTTGGTACGAAACGGCATGACCCGGGCCACCACGGTCATGGCTTCCTGCAATTCCGGCGTCAGCTTGTGCCAGTAGGGTGAGTCGCGGATGGTGCGTGAGTTATAGGGTCTGTAGCGTTCGTGCTCCGACAATCCTTGCATGGCCGCGCTCCTGGTGAATGCCCTGAGTGTTGTTAGGCGATGGCCGGCGCTTTGCGCTCTATGTCCATCCACGCCCGGACGCTGTCGCGATCCCACTGGCGACGCACATACGCCGCGAGCCGTGCCGGCACCGGATCACCGTTGGCAACCAGTCGGTTGAGCATGATTGCCAGGTCGGTGTCGGCAATGCTCCAGTCACCGAACAGATGCTCGGCGCCCTCTTCCAGCAAATGGTCGGCGACGAAGAACAGGCGCTCGGCGGCGGCTTGGGCCTCATCGGACAGCGCGGTGTTTTTCTTGCCGAAGTACACCAGGTCAAACGGCCGCTCCTTGCGCACCACCAGCAAGTCACTGCGCAACCAGGCCTGCAATTGACGGGCGCGTGGGCGCGCTGCTGGAAGTCCTGTGGATACAGTTTTTTATGCCCCGGGGAGAGCTCATCAAGGTATTCGGCAATCGCCGAAGATTCCGACAGGGCAAAACCTTCATGAACTAAAGTTGGAATTTTGCACGTCAGTGAAAGATCGCGATAACTCGCCAGATAGTTGTCGCGAGCTTTCAGATCAACTGTAACCAGTTCAAATGAAAGTTGCTTTTCCTTGAGCGCCACAAAAGCCGACATCGCAAAAGCGCTGACATAATCGGCGCCGACATACAGTTTTAGCTTCCTGTTTTCCATAAAACACTCCATTCATCAACTGCAGGAATTAACGTGCATTTGAAGTGATCCTAGTTAGTTGAATGAAGGCTGAATAGATACAGAATCTGTCCGTTTCAATCGATACAGAAAGTTTGTTTACGCAGGCAAACGCAGAGGCAAAAAGCAGGCTCGGGAGCAGGTCGTGAAGGAAATGAAAAACGTAGGAGCCGGCTTGCTGGCGATGGCGGTCTCAGGGACGCTATCGCCGGCAAGCCGGCTCCTACGAAAGCATTGTCGGGAGGAATTACGGCTGGGTGGTGATCAGGCCGTGGCTGTCGGCGAAGTTCGACAGCAATGCCATTTGCGGCATATTGCTCATGTTCAGCATCGCCAGAGGCTCGTATTTGCTGGTGTTGACGAAGCCATGCCGGGTCCAGGCCGGCACCAGCAGCACGTCGCCACTGTTGACGTTGACCCCGTCGGCATCACCGAGGGACAGCACGCCGCTGCCGCACTGGATGACAAACAGATGCCACCAGGAATGGGCATGGCCGTTGAGCGTCACACCGGGGTTCAGCCATTGCATGGCAATCGCCATCCCAGGAGTCACTTCACAACCCTCGATGCTTTTTTCGTGAGCCAACGCGACAATATCAACGTCGCTGGCTTCAAGGGTCTGACGCATACCGGCCAGCTCGCTGCCTTTCCAGACCTTTGGACTTAACGGTCGATGATGCAGGCTTTGACGAAAATCCTTATATGAAAAAAACGCACCTTGAAAGTTATCCATTTGCACGTCCCTTCTTCTTGTTATCCCTACTTTAGCGCTAAACATTAAGTTAACAGTTCAGCGCTGTAAAGTCGGACAACAGCTTACAACACCGATGGACGCAAGGCCGCAATCATGTCCACTTCTATCGCGGCATTCTTCGGTAACTGATAAACACCGACTGTGGTGCGCGTATGTTTACCGGCATCGCCCAGCACATGACTGAACACATCCGAGGCGCCGTTGGCCACTTCGCTCAAATCGACAAAATCCGCCGTGGACTTCACATAGACCGTTACCCGGATCAATGACTTGATCTTGTCCAGTGAACCAATGGCATCGACGATCAACGCCAACCCACGCATCGCACTGATGCTGGCGGCTGCTTGCGCATCGGCCATGTTCAGGTCCAGCCCGACCCGGCCGGGATAATGGATCTTGCCATTCATGCGCGGCACCAGGCCGCTGATATACAGCTCATCGTGATGACGGATCAGCGGTGCGTAATGCCCGCCAGCGGTGTTTTCGCCGTAGATGTCATAACCAAACTCCTTGGCCAGGGCGATGAAGCGTTCATCGCAGGTCATGTGCTGGATCATTGATCGAACCTCCTGATCAGAAATACAAAAACGTTGGCGCTTGCCTGTTCAACACACGGCGCGGGTGGACGGTGCCAGGCAAGTCACCTCGATGCGTGACTCAATCACCTCGGCCAGACGCAACAGGTCGTTGCTCAGTTGCCCGTAGTGTTCGTTGAACAGCACGATGTGGCCGATGAATGAGAAGTTGTCTTTGACCTGCGCGCTGACCGAGTCGCCGATGCGCTTGGCGTACTGGCCTTCCACCAGATCGATACACAGTGCGCGGGCCAGGGCCTCGATGTCAGGCGTCGAACGCAAGATGCCGCCGGCCGGCGCTTTGAGCAGGCGAATGCCGCAATAGCCGCGGGCCACTGGTTCATGCTGTTCGGTCTTGCCTTCCACCGCCCAGCGTACCCAGCGCTCCCACGGATCGAAATCGACGAAGGCGCGTTTGGCCAGGTCCCAGATGTGCATGCCACCGGGGCGCATGTTGGTTTCCACGGCGGAAGTCAGGTTGTTGCTGCGCAGGAATACTTCGTTGTGCCAGGCACCATTGTCCCGGGACACTAAACCGGACATATGCCGACCGGCTGCCATCAGACGCGCCTGTACCTCAGCCGCAAGCGGTGCGGGGACGACTTGCTGGATCTCTGCGCGGTAGGCGCCTTCGGTGGTGGTTTTTTCAGTCACCCAGGTGCTGCCGGCCACGTAGTCCCAACTGTATTCACGGGCGTTCTGCACCAGCTCTTCAAGGACGATGCCGCCTTCGCGATAAGGCTTCAGGGCGAGCCAGGCGTCATCGCATTCCGAAGGGTGATGGATAACGCGGCAGCCTCGGCTCGCCCCTTCGCAGGCCGGTTTGATGAAGGCCTTGCCGCCCAGTTCGACGACCCGCTGGCGCAGTTCCGGCAGGCTTTCGATCCGCGCGGAAAACACCGGCCGGTATTCTTCGGGGGCGGTGCTCGCCGCCGCTTCGAGGCGGCGGAAGATCTGCTTGTCCAGGCCCGCCCGTGCCTCGTCGGGAGTGATGCCCGGCAAACCGAAGTGACTGGCCAGCGCGGCGCCCAGCAGCACGCCACGATCGGAGAACGGCAGTACGCCGATCAGCTTCCAGCTGTCGGCATTCAGGCACCCGACGATCAGCTCAAGGGACGCGGCCACATCCTTCTCGGCCAGCGAAGTGCTGCAGACGTGATCGGCCACCTGATCATCATGGGGCTGAATTTTCTCGACCAGCAGGATGAGCCTGGCGTTGTAGAGCGACTTGCACAGCTCGCGCAGTTTCCGGATGTCGTGAACCCGATTACCGTTGTAACCGACCACTACCACGCATGAAGTCGTATTCATTGATGCCCCCGACCTGCTAAGTGAAATCCGCGACGGCGATGACTCAGTCATGCAACGACGCATTGGATTTACGGTTGAGCCAGTACCAGGCCAGGATCCCGCCGGCGCCGATGGCGGCGAGGACCAGCGCGTTGTACGGCGCCGGCACCACTCGCATGATCAACACGGTCAGCCCGGCCCCTACCCCCAGGGACACTTCCTTGACGAACATGTTGTTTTGCTTGACCGAGAAGTAATCGAGGTAGCTGAAGGCGCATTCGGCGATCGACAGCAGCGCTACCCAGATCAGTGCCCCGGCAAGGGTTTCGACGTGAAACGCCGCCGGCGACGACAGCACCGCAAACCCACCGACGATGATCCCGATCACCGCGAGCACCTTGAAGCGCCCGGTGCGCTCGATCATTTTCATCACCGGCACCTGGGCGAAGACCACCACGGCACTGTTGAGGATCAGCATCAAGCCGTACCAGGCCGGCAGCTCGCCGGTCTTGAGCAGGATCGCCTGGGGCAGGATCGAGAACACCCCGAACAGCTTGATGCCCATGATGATCCCGGCGATTACCCAGGGCAGTTTGTTGCCCCAGGTGCTGCCGGCCTGACTGGCCGGGCGGGCTGTCAGCGGTTCGGTGGTGAAGGTCGCACCGAGGGCGATCGGCAGGCACAGCAATACGAAGGCCGCCGCGCCGAGGAAAAACATCGTAGGTGTGAGCAATGGCGACAGCAGGATCAAACCGGCCACCAGGCTGCCCATGTTCATGGCCACGCGGTTGTAGGCCGCGCCTTCCTTGGTCTGCGCCGCTTCGCTCTTGATCAGGTAACCGGCAATGGCAATGCCGTAGGCGAACAGTGCGGCGGCAAACATCACCATGCCTTGATTGCTGGTCAGCGCCAGCAACACCAGGCCAAGGCCGGCACACAGCAGCGTGACGCTCAGGGAGCGACGGCCAAGCACCAGTAAAGTCAGGGGCAACAGCAGCAGCAAGGCGCGATAACCGAGGGCCAGGATGCTGTTGGTGGCGGTGTCGAGCCAGACGTTGGCCTTGCCCAGTACCGCGAACAGCGAGACAGCGGTGATGATCCGGATCGTGAATAACCGCAGGTTAATGACCGGCTTGGCCACCGCGACCGTTGTTTCGACACTCATGCAGCACCTCAGGAACCGGGTGAACGCCCGCCAATCAAGGCCGACATTCAGAAAAGTCTGTAAGAGCATGGTAGAGAGAGAGGCTTGTCCTGATCAGGGCAAGTTCGTATAGAATCCAACGAACTTTACTGCCGGAGAGACCAGTAAAATGCAGGTTCAACGCGCAGTCATTGCCGCCATTGAATTCCAGCCTGGCGTGCCGCTGGTGCAGCAGATCGTCGATCAGCTGACCCAGGCAATCAGCACGGGCGGCCTGCCCCATGGCGCCAAGCTGCCGCCGATTCGCGAACTCTCCGACTTGATGAACGTGGGCAAATCCACGGTGGTCGATGCGCTGGACCGCTTGCGGGCCAAGGGGCTGGTGGTGTCTCGCCAGGGCTCCGGGCATTACGTGCACCGCTCCGAAGCGGCGCTGAAAAGTGGCACCGGCCCGGATCTGCAACCCCAGGACACCCTCAGCGTGATTCGTCGCGCCTTGTTGCTGGACAACGGCGCGCTGCGCCCCGGCTGCGGCTTCCTGCCGACCTCGTGGCTACCCGCCGAAGAATTGCAGAAAGCCGTGCGCAGTACCCTGCGAGCGACGTCGTTGCGCATGGGCGAGTACGGCGTGGCCGGTGGTTACGTGCCGTTGCGCCAGGCCCTGCGGGTGAAACTGGCGACCTTCGGCATCGAAGCGCCGGTGGACCAGATCATCACCACGGCCAACACCATGCAGGCCATCGACCTGCTGATGCGCCTGCTGGTCAAACCCGGCGACACCGTGCTGCTCGACGATCCGTGCTACTTCAACATGCACGCCAACCTGGCGCTGCACGGGGCCAAAGTGATCACCATCGCCCGCGATTGCGACGGCATGGACCTCGACGCCTTCGAGCAACTGCTGATCGCCCACAAACCCGTGCTGTACATGACCAACAGCACGCTGCATAACCCCACCGGCCACTCGTTCACCCCGGCCCAGGTCTACCGCTTGCTGGAACTGAGCCACCGCCATGGTTTCCACATCGTCGAAGACGATCTGTACTGCGACATCCAGCAACGCCGCACCCCGCGCCTGGCGGCCAGCGGGCTGGACAACGTGAGTTATGTGTCGGGCTTCTCGAAGACCCTGACCGCCAACAGTCGGGTCAGCTACACCGTACTGTCACCGCAACTGGCAGCGCGAATGGTTGCCCTGAAAATGGCCTGCGGCGGCGTGACCTCGGAACTGGCGGAGCAGATCACCTGCACCATGCTCAGCGATGGCAGCTATGCCAAACATGCGCGGCGCACGGTGGATCGGTTGTATGAATCCAATAGTCGTGTGGCCGGTTGGCTGGCGGAGGCTGGGTGCTCGCTTTCCTCGTTGCCCGGCGAAGGTGTGTTTATCTGGGCGCGGTTACCGGAGGGCTTGCATGCCGAGAACCTGGCTCGCCAGGGGCTGGAGAACAAGATGGTATTGGCGCCGGGTACCTTGCTGAGCAAAGCCCCGAATGCCAGCCAGTTCCTGCGCTTCAACGTGGCTCACAGCGACAACTTGCAGGTGCGGGAACGGTTTTTCCGGTTGCTCGAAAAACCACTTAAGTAACTGACAGTCACCTCTTCTGTGGCGAGGGAGCTTGCTCCCGCTGGAGTGCGAAGCGCTCCCCTGCGTTCATTCAGAAACACCGCATCCGCAGACTTACGACTGCTGCGCAGCCGAACGGGAGCAAGCTCCCTCGCCACAGGCCCGCTGCCACAGGGGTTGCGGTGCCCAATGAGATCCCCGGCCACCGGATCGCTACGATTGCCGGCGCTTTTTTGTGTCTACACACTCGTGCAATGCCCCTCCATCTCCAGCCCAACAAGAGGTGAAGCCCAATGACCAATCCCCAAGACCTCAAAACCATCGGCCTCACCCCCTTCTCCTACCACGCCAACGACCCCCTGTTCCGCATCAACGCCGGTGTCCCGGTAACCGAAGCCCTCTACCACGCCTCCGACCTGCTCCACCTCGCAAAACTGCTCGCCTCAGATGCCGCCATGGTTCGCGACTCCGACCGACACGCCTGGGCCTCGCATTTTTTGCAGGACATGAGCAAGGCAATCATCGACGACGTGGTGAAGGTGCTCGATGCACCGTGTAACAACCGCGCGGGAATGAAAAAGCCCCGCGTTTCGTTTGAAACGCGGGGCTTTTCAGATATTCGACGATGTGATCAGACGACTGCCAGTCGATCAACCATATCCGGAAACTTCTCAACCAGCCTGATCAGCAAAGCGGCCTGAGCATTGGGCTTCGACTTTTCCTGCTCCCAGTTTCTCAGGGTGCTGGGACTGGTTCGAATTCGCTTGGCGAAAACAGCCTGGGACATGTGTAGCTTTTCCCGTAGCGCAACGATTTCTTGCGCCCCCACCTCAGGTGCAGGGATGTCCTCCACAACCGTATTGCGCAATGTAATCTTGCCTTCGCGTTGAGCCGCCATCTCATCAACGCCCTGCATCAACTCTGCAAACAGGTCGCGTTTTTTCATGGGGTACCTCGTTTTTTCAACTCTGTCTCTATGGCTTTCTTGAGCACCTTCTCTTGGTCGGCGGTCAAATTCTCAAGCTCATCTTTGTCATAAATTGCAAACATCCAGAACTGGCCATCATTCATAAGCCAATAATAGATAACCCGCAAGCCACCTCGCCTACCTTTACCTCGGCGTCCATCAGCCCAACGCAGCTTTCGGAAACCGCCTGTTCGAGGCATGACATCACCCGCTTGCGGGTTCAACTGCATGTGCGACTGCAACGCACGATACTCATCGTCCGTCAGATAATTACCAACGGTAGCAGTGAAAGATGTGGTTTCGAAGAATACGGTTCGCATTAGCCAACTATAAGCAAATTGCCTATAGTCAGGCAACCATCGAAACATCTACCTGACGAGCAGCCCTTGCGACTTCCCCCAACAAAAAGCCCCGCTCTTCTCTCGAAGGCGGGGCTTTTCTTTAAAGCATGTCCGACGCTTACGGCGCATACGTCAGCAGCAACTCGGTCGGCACTTTGAAGTCCAGGGACATCATCACGCTCAACGCGGTAATGGTGAAGATCGAGAACACGAACAGCTTGCGTGCCCAGACCGTGTCATCCACTGCCTTGTAACCGGTCCAGGCCATGTACAGCCAGTACATGCCCATGGCCGCGGCGACGGCGAGGTAGCTCATGCCGGCGTAGCCGCTGAAGGTCAGCATCAAGGTCGCCACGAGGAAGGCCAGGATGTAGATCAGGATGTGCTTCTTGGCCACCTGGATGCCGCGCTTCACTGGCAGCACCGGAATCGATGCGGCCAGGTAATCGTTGAAGCGGAAGATCGCGATGGCGTAGGAATGCGGCATCTGCCACAGGCTGAACATCACCAGCAGGGTCAGCGCGGCCATGTCGAAGGTGTTGCTGACGGCGACGTAGCCAATCACCGGCGGCATGGCGCCCGACAGACTGCCCACCAGCGTGCCGTGAACCGACTTGCGCTTGAGGTACAGGCTGTAGAAGCCGACATAGATCACGAAGCCGATGACTGCGAACAGCGCGGCCAATGGGTTGGCCACCTTGTACAACAGGGCAACGCCGGCGACACCCAGGACGGTCGCATAGATCAGGGCCAGTTTCAGGGAGATCAGGCCCTGGACCAGCACGCGGTTCTTGGTGCGTTCCATCTTCAGGTCGATGTCGCGGTCGATGCAGTTGTTGAACACGCAACCGGAGGCAACCACCAGGGACGTGCCGATCATGGCGGCCAGGAAGATGGCCAGATCGACATGCCCTTTGGAGGCCAGGAAAAATCCGCCTGCCACAGAAAGCACGTTACCGAAAATGATCCCCGGTTTGGTGATTTGGATAAAGTGCTTAAGGGACATGCGGATCTACCTCACTTCGCCATCATGAACGTGTGGATGCTGAACATGATCCACAGCGACAAGCCAACCAGCAGGACAATCACGATCGCGGCGAAAACAAACGCAATCACGTTGTTACGCTGCGCGGCCGAACGGTCCAGGTGGAGGAAGTACACCAGGTGCACCAGCACCTGGATGACGGCCATCGCGACGACGATCATCAGGGTGATCGACTTCGGCAGCGTCGGGTACATCACCAGACCGAACGGGATCAGGGTCAGGATCACCGACAGGATGAAACCGATGCCGTAGGACTTGACGCTGCCGTGACCGGCGTCGTGGCTGTCATGGCCATTTTGGGAATGAGCTGCGTTAGCCATTTACATAGTCCCCATCAGATAAACAACGGTGAATACGCAGATCCACACCACGTCCAGGAAGTGCCAGAACAGGCTCAGGCAACTCAGGCGGGTCTTGTTGGTCGCCGTCAGGCCGTTTTTCTGCACCTGGTACATCATGATCGCCATCCAGATCAGACCGCTGGTCACGTGCAGACCGTGGGTGCCGACCAGGGTGAAGAACCCGGACAGGAAGCCGGAACGGCTAGGGCCGTAGCCCTCGGAGATCAGCATGTGGAACTCGTTGATCTCCATGCCGATGAAGCCGGCACCGAACAGGAAGGTCATGGCCAACCAGCCCAGGACCTGCTTCTTGTTGCCCTTGAAGAACGCCAGCATGGCGAAGCCGTAGGTGATCGAACTGAACAGCAGCAGAGCGGTTTCGCCCAGTACGTATGGCAGTTCGAAGATGTCGTGGCCCGACGGGCCACCCGCTACGTTGTTAACCAGTACCGCGTACGCCGCGAAGATCGACGCAAACAGAATGCAGTCGGTCATCAGGTAGAGCCAGAAACCGAATACGGTCATCTCGCCCGAGTCGTGGTGATGGTCATCATGCCCATGTCCATCGACATGGGTGTGTCCAGCATTGGTCACTAAGTTCGACATGGTTTAAGCCTGTTCCAACGAGGTTTCAACACGGGTGGCGGTGGCCGGGATTTTCCCTGCCGCAACCAGACGCTTGTGCTGCTCGGCTTCGATGCGCTCGATCACGTCGACCGGCACCATATAGCCTTGATCATCACGGGCCGCGTGGATCACGAAGTAGATCACGGTGCCGGCCAGGCCAGCGATTGCCAGCCACCAGATGTGCCAGATCATCGCGAAACCGAACACGGTCAACAGAGCACCCATGACCACACCGGTCGCGGTGTTGTTTGGCATGTGGATCGGCTCGTACTTGGCCGGGGCCTTGTACGCGGTGCCGTTTTCCTTGGCTTCGGTGAACGGGTCGACAACGTCGGCTTTTGGCAGCACGGCGAAGTTGTAGAACGGAGGTGGCGACGAGGTCGACCATTCCAGGGTGTGTGCATTCCACGGGTCGCCGTGTTCGCACATGTTTTCCGGCTTGTTGCGGTCACGCACGCTGACGTACAGCTGGATCAGCTGGCAGGCGATACCCACGGCAATCATCACCGCACCGAACATGGCGACGTACAGGTACGGCACCCACTCAGGGTTGGTGGTGGCGTTCAGGCGACGGGTCATGCCCATGAAGCCCAGAGCGTAGAGCGGCATGAACGCGACGAAGAAGCCGCTGATCCAGAACCAGAACGCTGCCTTGCCCCAACCTTCGTGCAGCTTGAAGCCGAACGCTTTAGGGAAGTAGAAGCCGAAGCCGGCGATGTAACCGAATACCGCACCGCCGATGATCACGTTGTGGAAGTGCGCGATCACGAACAGGCTGTTGTGCAGAACGAAGTCGGCACCCGGGATGGCCAGCAGTACGCCGGTCATGCCGCCGATGGCGAAGGTCACCATGAAGCCCAGGGTCCACAGCACCTGGCTGGTGAAACGCAGACGGCCCTGGTAGATGGTGAACAGCCAGTTGAACAGCTTCACACCCGTCGGGATGGAAATCAGCATCGTCGCCAGACCGAAGAAGGCGTTGACGCTGGCACCCGAACCCATGGTGAAGAAGTGGTGCAGCCAAACCATGAAGCCCAGGATCGAGATTGCGCCCGATGCGTAGACCATCGAGTGGTGGCCGAACAGTTTCTTGCCGGTGAAGGTCGAGATGACTTCGGAGAAGATACCGAACGCTGGCAGGATCAGGATGTACACCTCAGGGTGACCCCACGCCCAGAACAGGTTCACGTACATCATCGGATTGCCACCAAGTTCATTGGTGAAAATGTGGAAATCCATGTAACGGTCAAGCGTCAGCAGTGCCAGGGTAGCGGTCAGGATCGGGAACGAAGCCACGATCAGGACGTTGGCCCAGGTGCAGGTCCAGGTGAAGATCGGCATGTCCATCAGCTTCATGCCTGGGGTACGCATTTTCAGTACGGTGGCCAGGAAGTTGACCCCCGTCAGCGTCGTACCTAGCCCGGATAGCTGTAGCGCCCAGATGTAGTAGTCCATCCCCACGCCAGGGCTGTATTGCAGGCCCGACAGCGGCGGATAGGCAACCCAGCCGGTCTTGGCGAATTCGCCGACGCCCAGGGACAGGTTGATCAGCACTACGCCGGAAACCAGCAGCCAGAAGCTCAGGGAGTTCAGGAACGGGTAGGCAACGTCACGCGCGCCGATCTGCAGCGGCACCGCAAGGTTCATCAGGCCGGTGAAGAATGGCATCGCCATGAAGATGATCATGATCACACCGTGAGCGGTGAAGATCTGGTCATAGTGTTCAGGTGGCAGGTAGCCAGGCGAACCCTCGGTGGCCATGGCCAACTGGGTACGCATCATGATGGCGTCGGCAAAGCCGCGCAGCAGCATGACCATGGCGACGATGATGTACATCACGCCGATTTTCTTGTGGTCGACCGACGTCAGCCACTCGGTCCACAGGTAGGTCCACTTCTTGAAGTAGGTGATTGCAGCGAACAACGCCAGACCACCGAGCGCGATCATGGAGATGGTTATCATCACGATCGGTTCGTGGAACGGGATCGCTTCCCAACTTAATTTACCAAACATCGTTTACTCCTCTGCCCCGGCAGCTGAATGCGAACTCGAGTCCATCCCTTCCATCTGGGCCACTTCTTTCTCTGCTTTCTCGTGCTTGACCTTAGGACCTGGTTTCATGCCTTCATACTTGTCGACGATGGTCTGGAACAGGTTCGGCGTCACCGAGGAGTAGAGCTCGACTGGGTTGTTCTGGCTCTGCTTGGAAAGGTTCGCGTATTCAGCTTGTTCAAGCTGTTTAGGTGCCTTTTTGACTTCACTTACCCAGGCGTCGAATTCTTCCTGAGTAGTTGCGATCGCTTTGAATTTCATACCGGTGAAACCAGCGCCGCTGTAGTTGGCGGAGATACCGTCCATCTCAGCGTTCTCGTTGGCGATCAGGTGCAGCTTGGTCTGCATGCCCGCCATCGCGTAGATCTGGCCACCCAGAGCAGGGATGAAGAACGAGTTCATCACGGCGTCGGAAGTGATCTTGAAGTTGATCGGGGTGTGCGCCGGGAACACGATCTTGTTGACCGTGGCGATGCCTTGTTCCGGGTAGATGAACAGCCACTTCCAGTCCAGCGCGACCACTTCGATGGTCACAGGCTTGACGTCGGATTCCAGCGGCTTGTACGGGTCCAGAGCGTGGGTCGATTTGTAGGTGACATAACCCAGGGCAATGATGATCAGTACTGGAACGGCCCACACCGCGATCTCGATCTTGGTGGAGTGGTTCCATTTCGGGGTGTAGGTGGCGTTGGTGTTGGACGCGCGGTATTTCCAGGCGAACAGGAAGGTCATGACGATGACCGGCACCACGACCAACAGCATCAGCAGCGTTGCGGTGATGATCAGGTTTCGCTCGTCCAGACCAACCTGGCCCTTGGGATTGAGCAAGGTCATGTTGCAGCCTGACAGCAACAACGTGCCGATCAGCGGCAATAAGCCTAGTAGTCTGGGGTACCTGTTTTTACTCATCTCACGACCTCTAAAGCAGCTTGCGCAATGCAGTTGGGTTTTGATCGCCAACACTTCACCCTGCCAAGGGTTGGCATTTTTCTTGGATTGAATAAGGGCATGCCCGTCGTGCGTCAGACGCTGTACGACAAATCCTGGGCGTGCGGTGAGTTCTTATTCGAATTCGTGGTCAAAGGCCTTGTTACAGACCAATTCCATTTGGTGCGGATAGTTGGAGGCTCCGACACCTGGGCATCGCATGAAGCCACCAGACCTCTCGACACCCTGTTCCTGCTCAAGCCTGGTTAAGATTTGAGCAGTGTCGGGAATTCAGTGCGGGCGATTGTAGATATGTAACGCCCTATAAACCATGTCTCATCCCGAAATAATTTTTATCCGAACCGGCAACAATCATTAACCGTTTTCGCAAAAGTGGCGCATCTTATCGAAATTAATTCTCAACAAAAACACCAAAATAAGTAGGCCTACCACCCACAGTTCAGACAGTATCGGGTGGCGCTTCACTGCCCTTTACCTTGTCCAAGGCCCGATATGACGGGGGCTCTGGCCATTCGCCAGACGCTGTTAAAACTGTCTGTTCGTACCTGGAACGGAAAAAACCGCAAGCCTGCAAAACAGCCCAATTTCGTTACGTTTCCATGTACCAATCCGGTCCCCCTCAACGCCCTGCGACACCGGCTCTGTGACAACATGTCGCACATGTGTCGCACCCTTGGCTGTCGCACATCACGGTCTTTTTACCTGGCCCCTGAAATGCCCCCGGCAAGACAAAAAAAGCCCCGGCCCTCTCTGCGAGGGCCGGGGCTTTTATTGTCCGACAATGCGTGGCGGTAGATGACCTCAGCGCAGCGCTTTGCGGTTACGCGACGTCAGCACAGGCACCAGCACCACGATCAGCACGAAGGCAACCAGCGCCCACTGCGCCAGCGACAGACCGAGGATCGGCGGGTATGGCGTGGAGCAGAAACCGTCGACCTGGAAACCCAGCGGGAAGATCTTCGCCAGTGGCAGATCATCGACAATCGGCTGCAGTACATCGATGCCGCAGCTGACCGCAGGATAGAACTGCGTAAAGACGTGATGCCCGGCAACGCCTGCGCCAGCCAGCGCGCAGATCACCACCAGGGTTTCGAACACCGTGATGCTGCGACGGTTGCGCATGGCGGCGCCGATGAAGGCGAAGATCGCGATCAGCAGCAACGCATAACGCTGCAGGATGCACAGCGGGCAAGGCGCCTCACCCAGAACAATTTGCATGTACAGCGCGCCGCCGATCAGCGCCAGGCAAATGATGCCCAACAACACCAGATAGCGCCGTTCACGCCCCAACCGCATGGATTCATCGCTCATCGCGTTTCCCTTGAAGATATCGATTGCCCGCCAGTCTACACGCTGGCCCGGACCTTTGAGAGTCTGGAGCGTGTGAGGGGGATTCGGGGGGGAATAGACGATAAGGCGGTTAAGGAGGGATTAACTTTCCAGCTTTTTTCAATTCAGAACCGAGGTGTGGCATTCGCGAGCAAGCCCGCTCCCACAGGAGGAACGCATTCCAAATTGTGGGGGCGGGCTTGCTCGCGAAGCAGGCGACTCGGTCTCCCGAGCCGCCGCAACCCCTTACTCCAGCGCCGCTGCCGGCCCGAAGAACTCATAACGGCTTTGCTTCTCCGGCACACCCAGCGCCTTCAGGTGGCGTTTGATCGCGGCCATGAAACCTTTCGGCCCCAGGAAGTAAGCATCCACGTCACGCTGCTCCGGCAGCCATGCATGCAACTGCTGCTGGCTCAACATCCCGACCTTGTGCGCCACCGGGCTCACCCCGTCGTCTTCGGCATAGCAGTAGAAGCGCTTGAGTTGCGGGTGACGCTCGGCCAGGCCATCGATCCAGTCGCGGAAGGCATGCACGCTGCCATTGCGCGCGCAGTGGATGAAATGCACCGGCCGCCGGGTTTCCAGCGCCGCTTCGAGCATCGCCAGGGTCGGGGTGATGCCGACACCGCCGCTGATCAGCACCAACGGCTTGTCGCTGGCGGTCAGGGTGAACTCGCCCGATGGCGGGAACAACTGGATGCTCGCCCCGACATGCAGCTGGTCATGCAGGTAGTTCGAGGCGCGGCCTCCGGCTTCACGTTTGACGCTGATGCGGTACTGGCCGTTGTTCGCCAGCGCCGACAGCGAGTAGTTACGGCGGATCTCTTCACCGTCGAGGATCAGTTTCATGCCGATGTACTGGCCGGGTTCTGCCACCAGGATCGGACCTTTGTCCGCAGGTTCAAAGTAGAACGAAGTGATCTCGGCGCTCTCCTCGACCTTGCCTGCCACGATGAATTCCCGCGCCCCGCGCCAGCCGCCCGGTGCCTGTTCCTTCTGGTCGTAGATGCTGGTTTCGGCGCCGATCAGGATGTCCGCCAGTTGGCCGTACGCCGCACCCCAGGCCGCGATCACTTCCGCGGTGGCGATCTCTTCGCCCAGCACTTCGGCGATGGCCCGCAGCAGGCAGGCGCCGACAATCGGGTAGTGCTCCGGCAGAATCTGCAGGGCCACGTGCTTGTTGATGATCTTGGCCACCAGGTCGCCCAACTGGTCGAGCTGGTCGATATGGCGCGCATACATCAATACACCGTTGGCCAAGGCTCGCGGCTGATCACCACTGGCCTGGTGGGCCTGATTGAACAACGGGCGGACTTGCGGGTATTCGGAGAGCATCATGCGGTAGAAGTGCGTGATCAGCGCCTCGCCACCGCTTTCGAGCAGCGGCACGGTGGATTTGACGATGGCACGGTCTTGAGCGCTCAGCATAAGGTGACTCCTGGTCTTCTTGGGTTGCTAACGGATTACCCTATGCTTATCAGCTTACGTGCCAACTATTTAATCCTAATAAATCAATATGTTAAAAACTTAATAGTCATTTAGACAGCGCCTGCTTTATAGTCATACCGACTACATGGAGTCACTATGACTGCAAAATCCCTGCTCACTGCCCTGCTGCCCCTGGTCTCCGATCTGTCCCGCGAACTGCCCGAGGGCGAGCGTTATCGCCGCCTGCTGGAAGCCATGCGCGCCCTGCTCCCATGCGACGCCGCCGCCCTCCTGCGCCTTGATGGTGAATGGCTGGTGCCACTGGCCGTCGACGGCCTGAGTACCGACACCCTCGGTCGGCGCTTCAAGGTCAGCGAGCACCCACGTTTCGAAGCGCTGCTCAGCGGCCCCGGCCCGACCCGATTCGCTGCCGACAGCGACTTGCCAGACCCCTATGACGGCCTGGTCGATGGCCTGGATGATCATCTGGAAGTTCACGACTGCATGGGTTGCCCCTTGTTCATCGACGAGCGCCCATGGGGTCTGCTGACCCTCGACGCCCTCGATCCCGAGCGCTTCGAACCGATCGAACTGGATGCCCTGCAAGCCTTCGCCAGCCTCGCGGCCGCCACGGTCAACGCCGCCGAGCGCATCGAGCGCTTGAACATCCGGGTCGAAGATGAACATCAACGCGCCGAGGTCTACCGCCAGGCCAGCGGCCAGCAGAATCGCGAGATGATTGGCCAGAGCAAGGCCCATAAAAGGCTGGTCGAAGAAATCCGCCTGGTGGGCGGCAGCGACCTGACCGTGTTGATCACGGGTGAAACCGGGGTCGGCAAGGAGTTGGTGGCCCAGGCCATCCATGCCGCCTCGCCCCGCGCCGACAAGCCGATCATCAGCCTCAACTGCGCCGCATTGCCCGATACCCTGGTGGAAAGCGAGTTGTTCGGCCATGTCCGCGGCGCCTTTACCGGGGCGATGAACGACCGCCGTGGCAAGTTCGAGCTGGCCAATGGCGGCACGCTGTTTCTCGATGAAGTCGGTGAGTTGTCGCTGACCGTGCAGGCCAAGTTGCTGCGGGTGCTGCAGAGCGGCCAGCTGCAGCGACTGGGTTCGGACAAGGAGCATCAGGTCGACGTGCGTCTGATCGCGGCGACCAACCGCGACCTCGCCGAAGAAGTGCGCAGCGGCCGCTACCGCGCCGACTTCTATCACCGCCTCAGTGTTTACCCGCTGCTGGTCCCGGCCCTGCGCGATCGCGGGCGCGATGTGCTGCTGCTCAGCGGTTATTTCCTGGAGCAGAACCGCTCGCGCATGGGCCTCAACAGCCTGCGCCTGAACAGCGATGCCCAAGCCGCGCTGCTGGCCTACGACTGGCCCGGCAACGTGCGCGAGCTGGAACACCTGATCGGCCGTAGCGCCTTGAAAGCCCTGGGCAACTGCAAGGAACGGCCGAAGATTCTCAGCCTGAGCGCCGCCGACCTGGACTTGCCCGACGCCAGCGTTGAAACCACTGCCGAGCAACCCGTCGCCGCCGTTACGCCAATGGTGACCGGCGACTTGCGCGAGGCCACCGAGCATTATCAGCGCCAATTGATCGGTGCCTGCCTGGAACGGCACAACAACAACTGGGCAAGTGCGGCCCGTGAGCTAGGCTTGGATCGGGCGAACCTGGGGCGGATGGCCAAGCGGTTGGGGATGAAATAGCGTCGCTATAGGGTGAGTGAAGTCTTTGTGGCGAGGGGGCTTGCCCCCGTTGGGTCGCGAAGCGGCCCCAGCTTTCCACCAATCAAACCGAATCGCCGGATTTACGACCGCTTCGCGGCCGAACGGGGGCAAGCCCCCTCGCCACAATGGTCCACCGTTTGACCCAAGATCGGTATTGCCCCTAAAGCCTGCCCCCGACAAGTCGATAACCCGGCATCGAAGTCATTGGCGATCCTGTGATCGCCCGCCACCTTTTTCCAGAGAAGGTTCATATGTCCTCCACCAAAGCCCGCGCAGACTCACTTTCGCTTCTGCTGTTTACCTTGCGCAGCGGCAAGCTGATGGCAATCAACCTGCTCAAGGTCAGTGAAATCATTCCCTGCCCGCCGCTGACCCGGCTGCCGGAGTCGCACCCCCACGTCAAAGGCATCGCCACCCTGCGCGGTGCCTCGCTGTCGGTGATCGACCTCAGCCGCGCCATTGGCGAGCGCCCGCTGGAAGACCCGAACGGCGGCTGCCTGATCGTCACCGACGTCAGCCGCTCCAAGCAGGGCCTGCACGTGCAGGCCGTGAGCAAGATCGTCCATTGCCTGACCACCGACATTCGCCCGCCGCCCTTCGGCTCCGGTGGCTTGCGCGCCTACATCACTGGTGTGACGTCGGTCGATGGCACTCTGGTGCAAGTGCTGGACATCGAAAAAGTCATCCACGGCATCGCCCCGGCGCAAATCGAAATGGCCCCGACCGAACTGAGCATGGAAGACGCCGAACTGCTCGGCAACGCGCGCATCCTGGTGGTCGATGACAGCCAGGTGGCCTTGCAGCAATCGGTGCACACCCTGCGTAACCTCGGCCTGCAATGCCATACGGCCCGCAGCGCCAAGGAAGCCATCGACTGCCTGCTGGACCTGCAAGGCACCGCGCAGCAGATCAACCTGATCGTCTCGGACATCGAAATGTCGGAGATGGACGGCTACGCCTTCACCCGTACCCTGCGGGAAACTCCGGATTTCGCCCATCTATATGTACTGCTGCACACCTCGCTGGACAGTGCGATGAATGCCGAGAAAGCACGATTGGCAGGGGCGAACGCGGTGCTGACCAAGTTCTCTTCGCCGGAATTGACCCAGTGCCTGATCACCGCGGCCAAGGCTGTCGCCGAACAGGGTTATTGAGTGTTGAACGAAGAATTCTGCTGGCTGATGCGGCGCGACCTTTCTGTCGTCGTGCCGCCTCCCGATTGGCCGGTTGGCCTGCAACTGAGCAAATACCGCCCCGAACTGTCCACCGCCGTGCACCGGCTGATGGAGTTCGGTTATCTCGACGGTGGTGGTCGTGTCGCCGCGCTGGAGATGTGGCAACGGCAGTTCGAAACCGATCCGGAATATGACCCGGCCCTGTGCTTGATTGCCCAGGATGCCGGAGAAGTGGTGGGCGTGTGTCAGTGCTGGACCAGTGCCTATATCAAGAACCTGGTGGTGCACCCGCGGTTTCAGGGACGAGGGTTGGGGCGTGCATTGTTGTTGCATGCATTCAAGATGTTCCAGCAGCGGCGTGAGGGTTTCGTGGACCTCAAGGTCCGTGAAGACAATCTTCGGGCGCGGCGCTTGTATGAAAGCGTCGGGATGTATGCAGTCCGCCGGGAGCCGGTTCCGCTCTGATACCGCCTTCGCGAGCAAGCCCGCTCCCACAGGTTACCCGTCGTACACAAAATCTGTGGCCACACTCGACCACTGTGGGAGCGGGCTTGCTCGCGAAGAGGCTGACACAACCACCACAAAACCTTCAGGCATACTCCTGCCTTGGCCATTCAGCCCAAGGAAGCCTGAACAATGAAAGCAGCAACCCTGACTATTCTCTGCCTCACCGCCCTCGCCACCCAGGCCCACGCCTCCAGCCCCGACGCCTGGGCCGCCTACGACAAAGCCGTACTCGCCAGTTGCACCAAGGCCAGCGGCCTGAAGGATGCCAAACCCGTGGGCAACGCCGCGCAGTTCGATGACCGGGTCGGCTACACCGCACTGCTGCTCCATGGCCAGTACCCGCAAAAACACATGAAAGGCGCCCAAGGCACCGAACTGTGCCTCTACAACAAAAAGAGCAAAACCGCGTACGTCACCGAATGGGACTCCATCCGCACGGCCGGCAAGTCCAACTGAGTGGCGCATAACTTGCTTCGATAGCGGCTTTCGTGGCGGCATTCTGTCGCCATGTCATGCCCTGTGATGCGAATCAACATTCAATGAGTATGAGATTTTCCTGCGTAGGCTGCGGCAAATGCTGCAACGACCACCATGTACCCCTGACCCTGAGCGAAGCCCGGATGTGGGCGGCCGACGGAGGTCAGGTGATCGTGCTGGTGGAGGCGTTTCTGGACAACGGCCTGGGCCTGCCGGTGCACCAACGGGAACACGCCGAGCGCCGTTCGGCGGCGGTGTGCAGCGGCGGATCCAAGGCGTATGTGGCCATCACCTTCGCCGCCTACAATGTCGGCCCCTGCCGAAATCTTGACGAAGACAACCTCTGCCGCATCTACGAACGCCGGCCGTTGGTATGCCGCATCTATCCGATGGAAATCAATCCGCACATTGCGCTGAACACCACCATCAAGGAGTGCCCGCCAGAGTCATGGGAAACAGGGCCGGACTTGATAGTCGGCGGCAATCTGGTCGACCGGGAGTTATCGGAACTGATCCAGCGCTCCCGCCAGGCGGATCGCGATGACATTCAGACCAAGGATGCGATTTGCGCCTTGCTGGGCATTCGCACGACAGCCCTGAAGGGGGACGGCTTTACCGCTTATCTGCCGGATATGGTGGAGTTCGCCACGATCGTCGATGAACTGGCGGGACAAACTTTGCCTGAGTGGGGCAGCGAATGGCTGTTTCATGTGTCGGGGGACGATATTGCCGGGCAAGTGCTGGACGCAGGTGCACAAGTGGCGACGGATGCGCCGGCGAATTACTCGTTTATATCGTTGCGGGCGGTTTGATTCGGGATTTGCAGTGTTTATGCCGGCTCCTTCGCGAGCAAGCCCGCTCCCACAGGGGACCGCGTTCTTTCATGAGAATGCGATCAGATGTGGGAGCGGACTTGCTCGCGAAGACGGCAGATCAGACGCCGCGGTGATAAAAACTCAGCGCTTGCCCATCGACCGACGCGTCCCCGGCGGTGCCATGCCCGGCGTCTTGGTGTGGCCGTTCTTGGCACCGTTCTTGTACCACGGCTGGTTGGAGCCCTTGGCGGCTGCCAGCTCACCCGGCTTGAAGGGGAACTTGAACGCCGGGATCTCGGCTTTGGTTTCGCTGTCGGCGCTGGAGTCGACGCTGTCTGGCAGCTCTGCCTGCACGTCGCTCAGGGCGTCGGCGACCGGCGGTTGTTTCGGGGAAGTCATGAAAGCTCCGGGTGGTGCATGAAGTGTCGGGCCCGGTGAGCGAGCCGCATGTCACAGTATAAGAAGTGCCGCAGTATAACTGGATGACGCCCCGCAAGCTGCAAGCTTGCATTGACCGCCTGACGACTCGCACAAATCCCGTGAAGAATGTTAGCGTGCTCATCATTCTTCACCGCCCGACGAGCCCGCCCCTCATGAAAAAGACTGTCCTGGCATTCAGCCGCGTCACCCCGGAAATGGTCGAACGCCTGCAACAAGACTTCGACGTCATCGTGCCGAATCCGAAAAACGGCGACATCAGCGCCCAATTCAACGAAGCCCTGCCCCACGCCCACGGCCTGATCGGTGTCGGTCGTAAACTCGGCCGCGCTCAATTGGAAAACGCCACCAGCCTGGAAGTGGTGTCCAGTGTCTCGGTGGGCTACGACAACTATGACCTCGCCTACTTCAACGAACGCGGGATCATGCTGACCAACACGCCGGATGTGCTCACCGAAAGCACTGCCGACCTGGCGTTTGCGCTATTGATGAGTAGTGCGCGTCGCGTCGCCGAACTGGATGCCTGGACCAAGGCCGGGCAATGGCAAGCCACTGTCGGTGCGCCGTTGTTCGGTTGTGACGTGCATGGCAAGACGCTGGGCATCGTCGGCATGGGCAACATCGGTGCCGCCATTGCCCGACGCGGTCGACTGGGGTTCAACATGCCGGTCATCTATAGCGGCAATAGCCGCAAGACCGGGCTGGAACAGGAGCTCGGCGCGCAATACCGCAGCCTCGATCAGTTGCTGGCCGAGGCCGATTTCGTCTGCCTGGTGGTGCCACTCAGCGAGCAGACCAAACACCTCATCAGCCATCGCGAACTGGCGTTGATGAAGCCGAGCGCCATTCTGGTGAACATCGCCCGTGGTCCGGTAGTCGATGAGCCGGCATTGATCGAAGCGCTGCAAAACAACCGCATTCGTGGTGCCGGGCTGGACGTGTACGAAAAAGAACCGCTGGCCGAGTCACCCCTGTTCCAGCTGAAAAACGCCGTGACCCTGCCGCACATCGGCTCGGCCACCCATGAGACCCGCGATGCCATGGCCAACCGTGCCCTGGCTAACTTGCGCAGTGCCTTGTTGGGTGAGCGACCGCAGGATCTGGTCAATCCGCAGGTGTGGAAAGTCTGATTGAACAATGGCACGTCATCATTGGCGTGCCACTTTATATAAAACCTGCAAAGTATCTACCTTAAGCAACTTTCCACCAACCCCTTATAACAAGCGACATAACTCGCAAAGCACTCTTTACCCCCACTGCATCTAAACAGCTATAAACTCCGAAAAACAAGAACGTATCAACCGTACATTCGGAGAGCATCCTGCATGAGCTATTTCACCACTTCCTGCATGGTAAGACGGAGCAAATTAATAGTTATCTTCATGGCGGCACTATTCGGTACAACGACACTTATCAACAATATTACCGACTACAGTGCATACGCCGAATATATCGGTCGAATCATCAGCATGAGCGACACCGTCGACAATGACTCCCGCCGATACCGCGCCATCAGCTCACCCCTGTTTCATCACCGCTTTTACTGGGCACTGATCACACTCGAGACCATGTACACATGCAGTTTCATAGTTGGATTTTATCAACTATATCGTAAACTCGATGCATCACGCAGCGAGTTCTACGAAGCCAAGAAATTTGCCATAAGCGGTTTTATTACAGCCATTTTTACGTATCAGACTTTTTACATCATCATACTAAACGAATGGTTTGACTTAGAGTACTCCAAACAGGCCAATGCCCTTTACTGGGCACAAATCCAAATTGAATACATGTTCTTCGGCATTATCTATCTGTTGGCGGCGAGGGATACCTGAACAGCTTCACGCCAACTTTCCCGCCACCGGACCGGCACTCGCCCTGGGCTTGCGAAACACCAGCACATTACCCAACATGACCATTACCAGCCCCGCCAGTGCCGGAGCGGTCCACTGGTAACCTTCGGCAAACGCCGAGACATTCAGCGCCACCACCGGAAACAGTACCGTGCAATAGGCCGCGCGCTCCGGCCCCATGCGACCGACCAAAGTCAGGTAGGCAGTAAAACCGATCACCGACCCCGGAATCACCAGGTACAACAGTGACCCGATGTAACGCACGCTCATTTCCATGTCGAAGGGAATGCCTTTGACCAGGCACCACACCGAGAGCATTGCCGCCCCGTAGGCCATGCCCCAGGCATTGGTGGTCAACGGCTTGAGACCGGCCTTCTGTTGCAGGCTCGACAGCATGTTACCCGCAGAGAAACACAAGGTGCCGCACAGGGCCAGGCCCAGGCCAAGCAAGGTTTCCGGGCTGGCGGTATGCCCAGCCAGTTCCGGCCAGAACAGCAGGCCCAGCCCAAGCAAGCCTAACGCACCACCCATCAGCACATTGCGGGCGATTTTCTGGCCGAAGAACACCCGCGCATTGAGGGCATTCCACAGCGTCGCGGTGGAAAACACCACGGCCACCAGGCCGCTGGGAATCCACTGGCTCGCGGTGAGGAAGCACATGAAGTTGACACAGAACAGGCACAGGCCCTGAGCCAGGCAGATCAGGTGCCCGCGACGATTCATCACTTGCAGGCGCCGGCTGAGCAGCAGGATCACGAACAACACCAACGCGGCGAGGCCAAAGCGGTAGACGATCGACACGGGAATCGCGACCACGCCCAGCTGCCATTTCAAGGCAATCCAGGTGGTTCCCCAGATCAGCACGGTCAGCAAATACAAAGAAAGGTTCATGGCAAAGGCTCCTCGACAGGTGCCCAGTGTCCGGCGTCGCGCCTTCGCGCACTTGCATAAACTTGCGCTTTTGTCTGGCGACTGGCTGGCAGGGGAACGTCTACGGAGTAGGATGCAAGGCGTTAGAGAGAACCGATCATGGCCGCACTGGATAACCTACAAGTCTTTCAAGCCCTCAACCGCTCGCCGAACGCTCGCCTCGAGCACAGCGCCGAGCTCGGTGACGGCTTGTCTGCAGCCTTGTGGAGCAATCACCACGACGCCCAGGAATACGAAGCGCCCAGCCACCACACGTTGTCCTGTTACATTGCCGGCGGCACCGGCACCTTTCGCCGTGACCAGCCCGGCAACAAGGGAGGGCCGGACAAACTGTGCATCCTGCCGGCCGACCATCAGTCAGGCTGGGTGATCAATGGCGACATTCGCCTGGCACACCTGTACTTCAGCCCCGAACAATTTGCCCTCGGTTGCGTCACCCTGCTCGATCGCGAGCCACGGCAAATGCAGCTACGCGAGCAGACCTTTCTCGACGATCCGCAACAGGCGTTGCGCTTTCGGCAGTTGATCGCCCTGAACTGGGACGAACCGGGCGAGCGTCTGCTCACCAGCAGCCTGGCTCACGAATTGCTCAGCCATGCCCTGCTCAGTCAGGTCAATGCGCGGCAAGACCTGCGCCTTAAAGGTGGGTTGGTCGCGCATCAGCGTCGGCATCTGGTGGAGTACATCGACAGCCATCTGGACGAAGCCATCAGCCTTGGTCAGTTGGCGGCTTTGTGCGCGTTGTCGGAATACCACTTCGCACGGATGTTCCGCGAAACTTTTGGCTTGCCGCCCCATCAGTATGTGCTGGCACGGCGCCTGAACCGCGCGCGGGAGTTGCTGCGCACGACCTCACGACCGCTGGGGGAGATTGCACTGGCCTGCGGTTTTTCCAGCGCCAGCCACTTCACCAACCGCTTTCGCCAGGCCCTGGGTGGAACGCCCGGCGAGTATCGACAGGCGTTTTTGCGCTAGGCCCGGGAACTTCGGCGCCACACTTGCCGCCTTCGCGAGCAAGCCCGCTCCCACAATTTGATCTGCGTGCGACGCGGGCCAATGTGGGAGCGGGCTTGCTCGCGAAGAACGATGACACGGTCTACCGTCAAAACTCCAAGGTGCTGGACAACGTCACCTGCCGCGAATCCCCCATCGACACAAAGAACCGGCTCGCCGCCGAGGTGTAGTAAGTGCGGTCAAACAGGTTCTTCACATTGAGCTGGAACTTGACCTTCTGCCCTTCGACCCTGGTGTCGTAGGTGGCGAACGCATCGGCCACGGTGTAGCTCGGCAGGTCGAAATCGTTCACCGCGTTGCCCGCGCGCTCCCCCACATAACGCGCCCCGGCGCCGACCCGCAACTGGTCGCCACCGACAATCGTGCCGAAGTCGTATACAGCCGACAGCGAGCCGCTGTTCTTCGCCACGTTTTGCAGTTGATTGCCTTTGTAATCAGGATCTTCGGTGACCTCGGCATCGGTGTAGGCATAGCTGCCGATCATGCTCCAGCGATCCGTCAACTGACCGCTCAGGTCCACTTCCAGGCCACGGGAACGCACTTCGCCGGCGGCACTGTAAATCGTGGTCGGGCCTTCGGCGTTGGCCACCAGCACGTTGCGCTTCTTGATGTCGAACAGCGCAATGTTGCCGGTGACGCGCCCCGGCAGATCCAGCTTGGCACCCAGCTCCCAGGACTTGGCCTCTTCCGGCGCGATGCCGCCGTCAAGCACGGTGCTGCTGCCGCTCAACGGCGCGATGGTCGAGTTGGGCTTGAACGACTCGGTGTAGCTGCCGTAGAACGACACGGCATCGGTGTACTTGTACACAAGGCCCGCGCGCGGCACCCATTTCTGCCCGTTGCTGTCGGTGTTGGCGTGGAACGGCACGCCTTTGCCGGCGTACTGGTCGTAAGTCTGGAAGCGCGCACCGGCCACAAGTATCCACTGGTCGGTGAGGTGGATGGAGTCCTGCAGGAAGATCGAATCGCTGCGCAGTTCATCGGTCTGCGCGCTGTCGGGAGCGCTGACAGTGGTGCCCGGCACTTCCTGGCCATAGATCGGGTTCACGTAGCTGAACTGGGTGCGGCTTTTCTGGCGGATCAGGTCTTCGCGGTAGATCTTGCGGTATTCGTCGTCGATGCCGAACAGCAGGTCGTGCTGCATGCCCAGCACATTGACGTTGCCTTCCAGACTGGCAGTGGTGAAACGATCGGTGCTGATCGCGTTCTGCGTGCCGTCCATGCTGCGGGTCAGGGTGCCCTTCTTGGTGTCGATGGCGGTCACGCGGACCTGACTGGCGTCGTAGGTCTCGCGGTTCCAGCTGTAGCCGAAATGGGCTTTCCAGTTGTCGTTGAGCTCGTGATCGGCTTCGAAGTGATAGAGGTCCGAACGCCCCTCCATGTTGTTGAACGGCTCGTCGAGACGCTCGTTGCGCGAGATGTCCAGCGGATGGTTGGTCCGTGGATCGATCAACGTGCCGCGGTCGAACGGCGTGAGGAATTCGCGGTGCTCATAGGCGAACAGCAACTGGGTGCTTTCGCCGTACCAGGCCAGCGACGGCGCAATCAGGCTCTCGCGATGCACACCGAAGTTGCGCCAGTAATCTTCGTCTTCGTAGTCCAGCACCATGCGATAGGCCAGCCCGGAATCGCCGAGGGCCCCAGTGCTGTCGAAACCGCCGCCGCTGCCGTTCTTGCCGTCGCCATAGCTCGAACCCCGCGCAGTCAGTGCGTTGTACTGCTCAAGCTCGGGCTTCTTGCTGACCATATTGACCACGCCACCCGGATCCTGGATGCCGTAGAGCAACGAAGCCGGGCCCTTGAGCACTTCGACCCGGTCGACGCTCGCATTGAGGCCACGGCCCTGCACGATCGGCATGCCGTCGCGCATGATCGAGCCATTGCGGTTGTCGCCAAACCCACGAACCATCACCGAGTCCTGGGTGCTGCCCAGGGTGTTGGCCTGGGTGATGCCGCTGACATTGGCCAGGGCGTCATCGAGATTGCGCGGCGCCTGGTCGCGGATGACCTGGGCCGGGACGACGTTGATGGTCTGCGGGGTTTCCTGAATCGGGGCCGAGGAGCGCATCACCGAAGAGGTCGGTGGCGGTTGGTAACTCATGGACTCATCCATCACCGAGGTGATGGTGGTTGCGCCCAGGTTCAAGGCGCCTTCGGTCGGTCGCGGCTCCAGTGCAATGGTGTGGCCGTCGGTGCGGCGGAACGTCAAGCCCGAACCGGTGAGCAGACGTTGCAGCGCCTGTTCGGCACTCATCTGGCCATTGACCGCCGGTGCATTGAGGCCGTACGGCGCTTCATCGGTGTAGACGACGCTGATGCCGGTCACCCGGCTGAAATCACTCAAGGCCTGGGGCAGCGGTTTGGCGGTCAGGGAAAAACTGAATTGCCCACGTGGCTGGCTGTTACCGGTCTCTGCGGCTAGCGCCACGCTCAGCGGCAGCAACGCCAATGCCGAAAAACTCAACGCAGACACACCCAACCATTGTTTGACCGAACCCGATTTTGCCCTGGACTTCATTGCTCATGACCTGTGTAGAACCGCAACGGATGCGAATGACTCGCAGTTTCAGTCAGTACACGGATGGCAATCGGGTTTACCTCATCACATTTTGAAAATATTTTTCATCAGCTTTATGTGGTGTTTGAACTGGCCCCTTCGCGAGCAAGCCCGCTCCCACATTTGGAATACATTCCTCCTGTGGGAGCGGGCTTGCTCGCGAAGGGGCCGGTAGCCTTAACGCAAAATAATCAGATGCCCCAACACCTGATGCTGCTCAAACCCCAACACCCCCTGCAACGAACTCAACACCGCCTGCGGGTTCCGGCTCGGAAAGCTGCCACTGACCCGGCGGGCCGCCAGTTCATCATTGAGCAGCACGATCCGCCCGGGGTAATAGCGGCTCAGGTCATTCACCACATCGGCCAGCGTCGCCTTGTAGTAATTGAGCCAGCCCTGGCGCCATGCCAACTGCGCTTCGCTGTCCACCGCGTGGAGTTTTTCCGCCGAGCCTGCGCCGTAGGCCACTTGCTGGCCAGCGCTGAGAATTTGCTGTTCGCCGTCCTGGCCCGCCGTCACGCCAACCCGTCCCGACAACACCGTGACCTGCGCGCCATGGGGCTGCAAACGGACTTCGAATTGCGTGCCCAGGACCCGCGCCTGGCCCTTCTCGGCGTCCACCACAAATGGCTCGCCGGTGTGGGTGACGCTGAAGAATCCGGCGCCGCGACGCAGTTGCACATGCCGTTCGCCGCGACTGAAATCCACGGCGATGGCACTGTCGGCATCCAGTGTCACCTGGGATTGATCGGCCAGGGTGACGGTGCGGATTTCCCCCGGTGCCGAGACGTAGTCCGCCCCCAGGTCATCGATCCAGCGCATTGGCTGCCAGCCTGTGCCGAGACTGATCATCAACAGCAGACACGCAGCCATCGCCAGCGCACCCGACCAGCGCCCGACCGTGCTACGCCGCGACCTGTCCATGGCGTTGAGATAGCCCTGCAAGGCAAATGCGTCTTCATCGGCAAGCGTGCGCGCTGGCCCTTCGCTCAGCTCCCACAGAACCTGCGCCCGGGCATAGGCCTCGGCATGGGCGGGGTCGGCTTGCAACCACTGGCTGAACGTCGCCTGGTCACCGCTGCTTGGCTGGTCATGCAACAGACTCAGCCAGGCCAGCGCGGCCTGCTCCTGAGCGGGCGTCGGAATGACGCTTTCGAAGTTGTTCACGGTGCTTTCCCTGGCGTACGCGTTTCGGCTTCCCGAAGGCTGGCCTTGCAGGCTTCGAGGGCGCGCATCATATGTTTTTCCACGGCACTTTGGGACAAACCCATGGCCTTGGCGATCTCGGCGTATTTACGGCCGTGAATGCGATTGAGCAAAAAGATCTGCCGCGTGCGTTCCGGCAGCGCGCGCAACGCGGCTTCAACGTGACGCAAATCATTGCCCGCCTCCAGTGCCGCTTGCGGGCCGCTGCCGTGGCTGTCCGGCGGTTCGACCATCAAGCCTTCACTGGCGCGGACGCGCGTGCCTTCACTGCGCAAATGGTCGATGGCGATGTTGCCAGCGCAGCGCAGCAGGTAAGTGCTGAGCTCCTCGACCTGCACCAGCGGCCGCCGCCAGAATCGCAGGAACAAGTCCTGTACCAGATCAGCCGCCGTCGCCCGGCAACCGACGCGACGATTCACCAACGCCTCCATTTGCGCACGCTGGGAGAGAAAGACCTGGAGAAAATGCGCACGGTCGCCGCGGTGTTGATCGCGTTCGATATCGTGGGGCTCGGGGGGCAGAGTGATCATCGTTCACGTTTCGACCTGAAAACCGGTGAAGCCACGACAGCGTCAGGGGGCCGGAAAGGTCGCAATATTAATGATAAATATTCTCATATGCAAAAGGATCGGGCGAAAACAAAACGGGCCTGCAATGCAGGCCCGTTCTCATGGGAAGGTAAAAAGTGAATCAGGTGTCAGCCGTTAAGCGCCGCCTGTTCGTTTTCCAGAAACTCTTCTTCCAGCAGCTGGTCGGCATGGGCGCCACTCTCGATGGGCACCACATTGGCTCGTTTGCCGCGTAACTTGCCGAACATATGCTCCAGCGCATGTTCAAGTTTGGTGGCCGCTCCGTCGATCGCCTGCTCCATGGTGGAGGCTTTATGGGTGACGGAAACCGGTTGATGGCCTTTTGGCCGCGCCTCCAGTTGGCAGCGCATGTCATGGGGACCCGGCTTGTCGCCGTTCTCGTCCCGCAGGTGAACCTCGACGCGTGTCAGGTCCTCTTCGTAGCGTTCGAGCGTGCTCTCAATGGTCGTACGTACCCACTCCTCCAGTCGTTTACTGCCTTGAATATGGTTATCGCTATTGACTTGGATTTGCATAGTTCATCCCTTATTTCAGCTAGCTCGCGAGAGGCCGGTCAGCTAAGCCCTTGGGCGTCATCACCGTGACCTCTTACTTACACAATCGGTCTGTACGCTGAACAATTCAACCCCCAAAAAAAGATAAATTTTCAATCGTAAAAAAAGCCGGACAACCGGCAAAAGCGCTGTTAAGGTCGGGAGTTGGGTCGCCCTGCTCTTACGTAATAATTGCTCACATTTGCCGCTCCCCCAACGGGTGCAGGCTGCGAAAAGCAGCCGCCTCCTCCACCAACCAATCGTGCACTGCGCGCACACCCGGATGGCTCAACGCCCCCGGTGCGTACAGCAGCATGTAGCGCTTGTGATTGGGCACCGCCAGGCCGAAAGGCACGATCAAGGCCCCGCGTTCCAACTCATCGTTGAGCAGCGTTCGCCGGGCAATCGCCACCCCCATTCCGGCAATGGCCGCTTCGATCGTCAGGTGATTGCGATTGAAAGTATGCCCGCGCCGCACATCCGCGCCCTCGAAGCCAATGGCATCGAGGTAAAACTCCCACTCCGCGTACTCGTAGCTGCCGCGCCAGGCGGTGATGTCGTGCAGCAAGGGAAAGTGCATCAGGTCTGCCGGACCATGCAGCGGCGGACGCCCACGCAACAGGCTCGGCGCGCACACCGGAAAAATCTGCTCATCGAGCAAGGCTGTGGATAACAGGCCCGGGTAGCTGCCATCGTTGAGGTCGATCGCCAGGTCGAAATCACCTTCATGCAAGGGCACGCTGCTGTCCTCGGCCACCAGGCGCAACTGGATGTCTGGAAAACGCTGTTGCAAACGCGGCAGGCGCGGCGTCAGCCATTTGCTCAGGAACGACGGAATCGAACGCACCCGCAGAATCCCGCTGATCATGCCCGCGTCGAGTCGGCGCAATTCCGCGTCGATGCTGCCAAAGGCCTCGTTGACGGTAATGGCCAGGCGCTGGCCCTCGGCACTCAATTCCACTCCGCGAGCGCGGCGATGAAACAGGCGAAAGCCCAGGCGCTCTTCCAGCTGGCGGATCTGCTGGCTGACCGCTCCCGGTGTGATGTGCAGTTCTTCGGCGCAGCGGGTGAACGACAGGTGCCGCGCGGCACAGGCAAACACGTTCAGCCAGACATAGGTCTGGCCGTGTAATGGACGGCTCATCGTTTAGTCCTGCTAAAGGATGTCTTAGAAAGTTTCGTTGGTCACGTAGGACCTTGACGGTCAGTATCGTCCATATTGCGCTTGTCCTACAAAAATGGCGGCGATTCCTCTTCCATTGCTTGTATAGGCTTTAGCATGGCTATCAGTGTTTTCGATCTCTTCAAAGTCGGCATCGGTCCGTCCAGTTCCCATACCGTCGGTCCGATGCGTGCCGCCGCAACTTTTGCCCGGCAGCTGGTCGAGCAGGGTTTGCTGGCTGACGTGCGACGCGTGGAGATTCGCCTCTACGGCTCTCTGTCGGCGACCGGCGTCGGCCACGCAACGGACCGCGCCTGCGTCATGGGCCTGATGGGCGAATGGCCCGACAGCATCGATCCCACCACCATCGACAGCCGAATCAACACCCTGCGCGAAACCGCTCAGTTGCCTCTGGCAGGCGTTACGGACATTGCCTTCGACTGGCAACGCGATCTCCTGCTGCTCGACGAGAGCCTGCCCTACCACCCCAACGCCATGTGCCTGACAGCCTTCGGCGAATCCGGTGAACTGTTCGAGCAAACCTACTACTCGGTGGGTGGCGGTTTCATCATCGAAGCGGCCGAAGCCGAGTCCGGTATCGCACCGGCTGGCGAAGTGGTGCTGCCTTACGACTTTTCCAGCGCCGCCGAACTGCTCAAGTTGTGCAACGAGCACGGGCTGCGGGTGAGTGAACTGATGATGGCCAATGAACGGGCATGGCGTAGTGATGCCGAGATCCGCCAGGGCCTGCTGCATATCTGGTCGGTGATGCGTGAGTGTGTCGAGCAAGGCTTGCGCCACGAAGGTATTCTGCCCGGCGGTCTGAATGTTCCACGCCGAGCGGCGAAACTGCATCGCAGTCTGCAGGAAATCGGCAAGCCGAATGTCATTACCTCGACCTTGTCTGCAATGGAATGGGTCAACCTGTACGCGCTGGCGGTCAACGAAGAAAACGCAGCCGGCGGGCGCATGGTCACGGCGCCGACCAACGGCGCGGCGGGGATCATTCCGGCCGTGCTGCACTACTACATGAAATTCAATGCCGAGGCATCTGACGACGACGTCGTCGCGTTCTTTCTGGGCGCCGCTGCCGTCGGCATCCTGTGCAAGAAAAACGCATCGATTTCCGGGGCCGAAGTTGGCTGCCAGGGCGAAGTCGGCTCCGCCTGCGCCATGGCCGCCGCAGGCCTGGCAGAAGTGCTTGGCGCCACCCCGGAGCAGTTGGAAAACGCCGCTGAAATCGGCCTGGAACACAATCTCGGCCTCACCTGCGACCCGGTTGGCGGACTGGTTCAGGTGCCCTGCATCGAACGCAACGCGATCGCTGCCGTGAAAGCCATCAACGCCACACAAATGGCCCTGCGCGGCGACGGCCAGCACTTCATCTCCCTGGATCGGGTGATCCGCACCATGCGCGACACCGGCGCCGACATGCACGACAAATACAAGGAAACGTCACGGGGCGGACTGGCGGTGAACTGGGTGGAATGCTGACCGTTTTGGTTGCACGCCCGCCGTTATTGCCCTGAAACGTGCAGAAAACACGGCCCCCTGTAGGAGCGAGCCTGCTCGCGAAAAACCCTCAGGCGCCGCAAACCATCTGGTTTGACGCGTTATCGTTCACGACCATCGCGAGCAAGCTCGCTCCTACAGAACGTGTTTTTTTGTCGGCATGCCCCTTGCTACATCCTGATTGGAACAATGATGACGAGATGGCCGGTGGTCTGGCATTGCGAACCAACCCGATCACGGCCGGTCAACAACTGCACGTTCAATCAGGCGGTGACGCATCATGGACAACCCTTTCCAGCTCATTACCGATGCCTTTGCAGCGGATTACCAGATCAACCTGAGCATCCAGGGCCTGGATGGCAACATCATGCTGACCCTTTCCAACAGTGGCCGCATAGTGGCCAAACGCATGATCAGCGCCGAACAACGCAATGACCCGCAACGTCTCAAGCGTCTGGTGCAAAGCATTCAATTCGGCATTGCCATCGAACAAGGCCACAGCGCCGTGGCCATCCTCGAAGCCATGACCGATGACGGCACGCGAAGCCTGCCGCCACCATCCGCCAAAGGCCGTCCCCGACCCACCATGGGGCTTTAAAGCTCGCCCTTTTCTACTTCCGGATGTTCACTGGAGCCCGCACCGGTCTTGCGGTGCGGGTTCTCGATCTTCACCGAAGGAAATTGTGACGAAGCGTAACGCACCACCAGGATCGCAAACGCCAGCAGCAGAATCCCGCCGCACAGGTAGATGATCCCAAGGTCCGGCGGATTGTGGTGCGACACGTTGGAAATCAGCAGCCGCGTCAGCGCGGTGATCGCCACGTAGATCAGGAAACGCACTGGCATGTGGTTGGTCTTGAAGTAAATCCCGACCATGGCCCCCAGTTCCAGGTAGATGAACAGCAGCAAGATGTCATCGATCTTGATGTGCCCCTCTTCGATCATGCCAAGAAACTCCATCACCGCCGCCCACGCGGTCACCGCACCGATGGCGAACAGCGCCAGGTAGTGAAAGGTTTCGACGAACAGATTGCCCAGCGACTCGGCCAGTTCATGCACGTTCTGCCGCAGTTTTTCGGCCCAGTTGATTTTCACGATGATGCTTCCTTAGGTCGGCTAGACCGGATGATGCGGGTTGGACGTGACGGTTCTTCTGCATGCAGAAAAAAGGCCAGCCCATGATGGCGAGCCGCCCTGGATTACGCGCCGTGGCGTTTGGTCGCACCTGTGCAGCGCCTCACCTGACAAATGCCGAAACCGGTCTACATTAAAAAGCCACTACCCAAATGACAGGGTTTCGCTTATCCTTTAGCTGTATATAGATACAGTAGTCGAAAACGACAACCAATGTGAAGGCATGTGAGGTGGTGAATGGCCGTCGAAGTGGTATACCGCAGCAGCCGAGATCTGGAGCGCTTGTTCATGGATAAAGCCGAAGCTGACCGTCATGACAAAATGCTCGAACTGGCCGAGTTGCTGGCTGAAGTGTTGCAAAAAGCCGTTCCGTCCCTGACCGAGCAGCAAGTGGAAGAAGCCGGGATCTACATGGCGAAGAATCGCGATGTGTTCGCCAAGGCGTTCAAGAGCCAACCGGACGCCCTGTCCGAACTGCTCAGCGCACCGGTTGAAGTCGCAGAACCTGTTGCAGCGGTCGAGGTCGTTGAAGCCGCTGAGCCGATCGCCCCGGCCAAGCCTGCCAAGGCTCCCAAAGCCGCCAAGTAAGCAAAAAGCAAATTGAACAGGCCCTGAGTCGAATGGCTCAGGGCCTTTTTCATGCCTGTGGAAAACCCAGCGGATTCACCGGTACAACACTTTCTCCGCCAACTCATTCGCCACTCGTGCCGGGGAGCGTTTTTCCGCCTGGGCGTGGGCGAACACCTCGGTCAGGCGCGAGCTGATTTTCGACAGGTGCGCGGTGATGGTCGACAGTTCTTCGCCACGGTGCTTGAGCGACACGTAGATCAGCCCGCCAGCGTTGATCACGTAATCCGGTGCGTACAGGATGCCGCGACGTTCCAGCTGGTCGGCGACGTCCAGGTGCGTCAGTTGATTGTTCGCCGAGCCGGCCACCGCCGAGCAGCGCAATTGCGCTACAGTATGACTGTTGAGTACACCGCCCAACCCACAAGGCGCGAGGATGTCGCACGGCGTGCTGAGCAGCGCATCGTTGGCAATCGGGTGCGCGCCGAGTTGCTCCATGGCCAGTTGCACCTTGCCGTGATCGATGTCGCTGACCAGCAGTTCGGCACCGGCGGCGTGCAGTTGTTCGGCCAAGGCATAGCCGACATTGCCCAGGCCCTGGATAGCCACGCGCAGACCTTCGAGGTTATCGCTGCCGAGGCGGGCCATGGCGGTGCTGCGGATTCCGGTGAACACGCCCATCGCCGCGTGCGGCGCAGGGTCCCCCGCCGAGGTGGTGCTGGTGACGTGCTGGGTCCGTTGGGCGATGCAATCCATGTCTGCCACGGAAGTGCCACTGTCGATGGCCGTGATGTAGCGACCTTCGAGCTGTTCAATGCAGCGTCCGAAGGCTTCGAACAGCGCCGCGCGGTTTTCCACATGGGCCGGTCGCACGATCACCGCCACGCCGCCGCCCTGGGCCAGGCCGGCCAGCGCTGCTTTGTAGCTCATGCCTTGGGCCAGGCGCACAGCGTCCTCGACCGCGGATTCGTCGTTGGGGTAGGCAAGGTAACGACACCCGCCCAGGGCAGGCCCCAGTCGGCTGTTATGAATGGCAATGACCGCCTTCAACCCGGTGACCGAGTCAACGCTCAGATGCAGCGATTCAAGGCGAGTACTTTGCATGAGAGCGAACATCGTAAGGCTCCCGAATCACTTCTTGTAGACGCCAGTATAGGCTTGCGCCCAAAAATTGCAGAAGCGCACAGGAATAAGCGCAGCCACGAAACAGGCTTTCGGAAATAACCTGTATTCGCCTTGGCGCGGTACTGGACGAATGCCGGAGAGGGGGCTAAAACGAGGCATTGCCCGGAGATTTCGATGACCCCGCGCCAATCGTTTTTCGCCTGCCTGCAACGTTCACCGCCCGCGCTGTTCGAGGCGGCGCTATGGATTGCGGTCGAACATGACAGCGAAGTGAAGCCGCAAGCGCTGTTGGCCGATTTCCAGACTCTGCAACAACGGGTCAGCGGCGGTTTGCCGATGTTGCCGGTCAGCGAACTGGCCCAGCCGCTGCTGCGGCGCATGAACGACCTTGGCTTCGCCCAGGACGACTTCACACCCTTGCGCCCGCAAGTGGCACTGCTCGACAAAGTACTGGAACGCCGACGAGGGCAACCCTTGACGCTGGGGCTGATTGCACTGGAATTGGCCAGGGGCCTGGAGATTCCGATGGTCGGGGTCAACTTCCCCGGGCATTTCCTGCTGCGGGTACCGGGCGCCGACCACTTGCTTGATCCCTGCGGCGGTCGTCGCCTCTATCCGAACGATTGCCGGGAATTGTTGCACCGCCAGTACGGCCCGAACATGAAGCTCAGCGCCGAGCACCTGGAAACCGCCGAACCGGTGCAGATGCTGCAACGGCTGTCGCGCAACCTGCGTCAGTTGTACCTGTCCCACGACGATTTCATCAATGCGTTGATCGACGCCGATCGCGTCTTGGAACTAGGCAATGCCAGTACCGCCGACTACCTGGCCCGGGCCAGCCTGTACCAACGGCTGGACTGCCCGAACGCCGAGCGTTTCGACCTTGAGCATGCGCTGCTGCTCAGCGACGACCCGATCCAGCGTATTCGCCTGACGGATCGGCTGGGGCATCTGCCGCCGAACGCCATCGTTCACTGATCACGGCTCCCACCTTTGTTTTGCGCCGTGACGAGTATTTGTGCGCACCACTAAAACCTGTGGGAGCGGGCTTGCTCGCGAAAGCGGTGTGTCAGCCGCATTATTGTTGACTGACACGCCCTCTTCGCGAGCAAGCCCGCTCCCACATTGGGATAGTGTGAGTGGTTATGGCGTGTCTGGCTGGTTCGCCGGATGCGCCTTGATGAATGCCGGATGCGTTGCCGCCAATGCCGCTACTCGGCGGATTCGCGGGTAAGCCTCCAGGGAAACATTGAACCGCTCGGCCGCGTACAGTTGCGGGATCAGGTAGACGTCCGCCAACCCAGGCTCGGGGCCGAAGCAGTAAGCGTCATCACCGATCAACTGCTCCACCGTCGCCAGCCCCTGGCCGATCCAATGGCCGATCCACTCCACCACCTGCGGTTCGTCGTGGCCCGACTGGCGCAACCGGTTGAGCACGCTGACGTTGTGCAGCGGGTGTACATCGCAGCCGATCACCGCCGCCACGCCGCGCTCGTGAGCGCGGGCAGCCAGGTCTTTGGACAGCAGTGGCACTTGTGGATAACGTTCCTCCAGGTATTCGATGATCGCGGGAGACTGGATCAGCAACTCGCCTTCATCGGTGCGCAAGGCCGGCACGCGGCCCTGCGGGTTGATGCCCAGATAAGGCGGCTGCCGATGCTCGCCGCCCTGCGGCGCGATCAGGTTGACGGGCAAGGATTGATAATCCAGGCCCTTGAGCGCCAACGCGATACGCACCCGGTACGACGAAGTCGAACGGTAGTAGGTATAGAGTTCCATGCCCTGCTCCTGTCAGCGCGCCGCCAGCACTTTGCCACGGCATTCGCCGAAGCCGATGGACGCGAACCCGTCACGGCGGCAACGGCCGCGCAGGATGATTTCATCGCCGTCTTCCAGGAACTTGCGCACCTCGCCAGAGGCCAGCTCGATCGGTTTTTTACCGCCCTCGGTAATTTCCAGCAGGCTGCCGAACTGACCGTTCTCGGGCCCCGACAGCGTGCCCGAGCCGAACAGATCACCGGCCTGCAATTGGCAGCCATTGACGCTGTGGTGCGCGACCATTTGCGCCACGGTCCAGTACATGTGCCCGGTGTTGCTCAGAGTGAGGCGATGGGCTGGCAGGTTCTGTTCACGCATGGCCTCGGTGAGCAGCAGCACTTCCAGTTCGATGTCGAAAGCACCAGCGGCCTGATCGCGCTTGTCGAACAGGTACGGCAGCGGCTGCGGATCGCCTTGCGGACGCGCAGGCTGGGCACGACGGAATGGCTCCAGCGCTTCGGCGGTGACGACCCACGGCGAGATGCTGGTGATGAAGCTTTTCGACAGGAACGGCCCCAGCGGCTGGTATTCCCAGGCCTGGATATCCCGAGCCGACCAGTCGTTGAGCAGGCAGAAGCCGGCGATGTGATCGGCGGCGTCGCCAATGGCAATCGAGTCGCCCATGTCGTTGCCCTGGCCGATCCAGATGCCCAGCTCCAGTTCGTAGTCCAGGCGCGCGCAAGGGCCGAACGTCGGTTCGCTCTGACCGGCAGGCAAGGTCTGGCCTTTCGGGCGGCGCACATCGGTACCGGACGGGCGAATGGTCGACGCACGACCGTGGTAGCCGATTGGCACGTACTTGTAGTTCGGCAGCAACGGGTTGTCCGGGCGGAACAGTTTGCCGACGTTCTGCGCGTGCTCGATGCCGACGTAGAAGTCGGTGTAATCGTTGATTTTCGCCGGCAGGTGCATCTCGCAATCCGCCGCCAGCGGCAGCAGTTTTGCGCCCTGGGCTTCAATCTTGCCATGCAGGGTGCTGCCTTCGGCGAACAGTTCCAGCAAACGCTCGCGCAAGGCGACGCGAGCCTCGCGGCCCAGTTCGAAGAACGCATTCAACTGGCCGCCACGGGTGGCCTCGACGGCAGCCTTCGCGGCGCCATCGAACAATCCGGCCTCAAGGGCTGCTTGCAGATCAAAGATATGCTCGCCAATGGCCACGCCGCTGCGTGGCGCCGAACCCTTCACGCTGAACACGCCCAGCGGCAGGTTTTGCAACGGGAAATCACCATGGTCGTTGGCGGAAGCAACCCAGCTGCGAGTGATGGAAGTCTGCGTCATGGGTTATCTCCGGGTCGGGTCGAAAGTGGCGGGCAGCGTAGCCCAGCAGGCATCGTAAGTGTTTTGCAATTGCGGGCAATCGAGGGCGAAACGGCTTGGGCGCAACACCTGGCTGGTCTCGAACATGAACGCCATGGTGTTGTCGATTTTCGCCGGCTTGAGATCTGCGTTGACCGCTTTGGTGCAGGTCTCACCGTCGGGACCGTGGGCGCTCATGCAGCTGTGCAACGAAGCACCGCCGGGCACGAAACCTTCGGCCTTGGCGTCGTATTCGCCCTGGATCAACCCCATGAATTCGTTCATCAGGTTGCGGTGGAACCACGGTGGACGGAAGGTTTTCTCGGCCACCATCCAGCGCGGCGGGAAGATCACGAAGTCGAGGTTGGCCAGGCCATGAACGCTGGTCGGCGAGGTCAGTACGGTGAAGATTGACGGATCGGGGTGATCGAAACTGACGGTGCCGATGGTGTTGAAACGACGCAGGTCATACTTGTACGGCACGTTGTTACCGTGCCAGGCGACCACGTTGAGCGGCGAATGATTGAGCTCGCACGCCCACAACTGGCCGAGAAACTTCTGTACCAGCGTGGTGGGTTGCTGCAAGTTTTCGTAGGCCGCCACCGGGGTCAGGAAGTCCCGCGGATTGGCCAGGCCATTGCTGCCGATCGGCCCCAAGTCCGGCAGACGCAGCGGCGCACCATGGTTTTCGGCGACGTAACCACGGGCTTGCGGGTCGAGCAATTCGATGCGGAATTTGAGGCCGCGAGGCAGTACGGCAATTTCCAAAGGTTCCAGCTCAAGCACGCCGAGTTCGGTGGCAATGCGCAGGCGCCCCAGTTCAGGCACCAACAACATTTCGCCGTCAGCATTGAAGAACACGCGCTCCATGGAACGGTTGGCGCGGTAGCTGTAGATGCTGATCCCCGCCGGTTTTTCCGCACCCGAGTTGGCGGCCATGCTCACCAGGCCGTCGATGAAATCGGTCGGCTCGGCGGGAATCTCCAGCGGGTTCCAGCGCAGGCGGTTGGGGGTCACTTCACCCAGCGGACCGCCGGCCAGTTGCCGGTCCAGTTTGACGAACGCCGGATGATTGGCCGACGGCTGAATGCGATACATCCAGGTCCGCCGCGCCTCGCTGCGCGCCATGGTGAATGCCGTGCCGGAGAACAGTTCGGTGTAGAGGCCATACGGGGCTTTTTGCGGGGAGTTCTGGCCGACAGGCAGTGCGCCCGGCAACGCTTCGCTGCTGAATTCGTTGCCGAAGCCTGACAGGTAGGCCAGCGCTGGCGTCGTTGAATCGGGGTTCATGGAGCCTCCTGAACAGGGAGTCGGCAATGCCGGTCACTCTTTGGAGGAGTAAGTGGCCTGCCTGGGTTATTTTTATCGTAATTCAATTACGCATAACGTAATTTGATTGGTATTGACCGTCAAGCTATAAAGACGCCCATTCGTCCCGGGATCCCAGGCACCATGGAAAAAACCAGCGACAACAACGGTAAACAGAAAGTCCGCTCGGCCGAGGTTGGCACTGACATCCTCAAGGCTCTGGCCGAGTTGTCGCCCTCGACTTCGCTGTCGCGCCTGGCCGAACACGTGCAGATGCCGGCGAGCAAGGTTCACCGCTATTTGCAGGCGCTGATCGCCAGCGGATTCGCCGAACAGAACGCCGCCACCAACCATTACGGCCTGGGCCGCGAAGCCTTGCGCGTGGGGTTGGCGGCACTCAACAGTATGGACGTGCTGAAAGTTGCCGCCCTGCCCCTGGCTGAACTGCGCGACGACTTGAACGAAACCTGCTTTCTGGCGGTGTGGGGCAATCAGGGCGCGACCGTTGTGCATATCGAACCGGCGGTGCGAGCGGTGACGGTGGTGACACAACTGGGCTCGGTATTGCCGCTGCTGAGCTCTTCGACCGGACTGGTCTTCGGTGCGTACCTGCCTGCGCGTGAAACCATGGACCTGCGTGAACAGGAACTGCAAAGCGCTACCGCCCACGCCTTGGCGGATGATCAGGCCTACGCAACGATGTGCGAACAGATTCGCCAACGGGGCCTGCATCATGTGCATGGACTGTTGATGCCCGGAGTGGATGCCTTGTCGGCACCGGTGTTCAACGCCATGGGCAAGGTTGCGGCAGTGCTGACGGTGGTCGGGCCGACCTCGCTGTTTCACGCCGATGAAGACGGCCCGGCGGCGCGGCGTTTGTTGTCTGCCACACGGGCAGTGAGTTGGCGCATGGGCTTCGAGCCCGACGCATCGACAAACTAACCGCAGCAGCGCTGATCAGGCGGACAGGATCAGCCCCAGTTTCTTGCCCATCGCCACGGCTTGCGTGCGACGTTCAACACCTAGCTTGCTGTGGATTCTGCGTGCGTGGGTTTTCACTGTATGCAACGAAATGAACAGCTGCTCGGCAATTTGCTGATTGGAATTACCCAAGGCAATCAGGCCGAGCACCTCCAATTCCCGACTGCTCAGCAGGCCGGCATCCATGGTCATCGCGGTCGCCGACTCCTCCCCGCGTAAACGGCGGATCAAATCGGGCTGACGCAACGTCAAGTCACGCAACGCCTGTTGTCCCTGGCACCGGCTCACCAGCACCAGCCCCGCCTCCAGTGCTGCTTGAGCCACGGCCGGCTCGCCCGTCAGGTCCGCCACTTCGCACATTGCCATGTGCAACTCCGTTTCCAGCGTCAGCATGGCGTGTTGTTGCGCGTGCTCGAGTAACGCCTTGAGCCGATCCAATGGACGTTGCACCCGTTGCAGTCGAGTCTCGGCCAGCACCAACTGGTATTCGATACGTGTGATCAGTTGCAGTGTGGCCGGCGGTGCCTGGCGCGCGTGGGCCCCGCGGTAATGCCGCAAGACCCGGATCAGTGCCTCCCGGGCCAACTCCGGGCGCCCTTGTTGCAACCAGAAATGGCTGCTGATTTGCAGCAGCACGCCGCGATAAACGGTGTCGGGGATCTGCCGTTGCTGCATCAACCGCTCGGCCTCGCGCAGGCGATCGAACGCAAGGGCGTAGTCGCGCTGATTGGCCGCCATTTGCGCCTGCCCGAGAAACCCGTACAACACGTGTTTGTCCTGACTGTGCAGGCAGTCATCAAGGCCCGCCTGGAAACATTCGCCGGCCAATTCATCCTGGCCCTGGCACAAGGCCAACCGTCCACGCCGCAGGGCGATTCGCCCCAGCAGTGGCGTCGGTCGATCAGCCTGCCGTTCGAGCATTTCATGGATGTCGGCCAGCAAATGCGCCGCTCGCCGGGGCGCGCCGCGTTGCTCCAGCAATTGCGCATGATCGAGTTCGAGCAAGCCTTCAAACAGCAACGAGCCTTGTGCCCGCGCCAGGCACAGTGCGTCACGATTGAAGGCCTGGGCGGCATCGAGGTCGGCGTTGAGTAGCGCTTGCTGGGTCAACCCGGACAGACACAGCAACCGTGCAGGCCAGGCATCAGCCGCCAGCGCCTCCAGTGCCTCGAGAAAGTGCTCCCGGGCGGCCGGCATGCGCCCCTGCAGATGCAGCAACCATCCCTGTTGCGCCTGCCAACGCGCCAGCAGTTGCCGTTGCAGGGATGCCGTCGGTTGCGGGGCAAATCGCGCCAGTTGCCCAATGCACGCAGCCGCCTGCTCGAAGCGCCCGGCAAACAGCAAGGCTGCGGTGATCAACCCGACCCGTTGCGGCGTGCCCAGGGTCAATTGTTCACCCAAGTGCTCATGCAGCTTGAGTAACCAGCTGACGTTCTGCCGCTTGAACAAATGCTCAAAGCTGAAGTGCTGCAACAGGCTGACCGCGATCTCGTGTTCCTCTGCCAGTAGCGCCTGCTCGAAGGCGCCCTGCCAGTCTTCTTCAGCACTGAACCACTGGCACGCGCGGCGATGCCAGGAGCGCCCGGCCGGGGCAGGTTCATCACGCATCACCCGGGCCAGCGGCTCGAAGATCCGCAACCACTCGACGGAGTCTTCCCAGGGTTCAATGAAGCAGCCCATTTCTTGCAGTGCATGCAGCCACTGCGCGCCCTCACCCGTACCGAAAAGATGCTCGCACAAGCTGGCGTTGAAGCGCGGCAGATGAACCAACACCTGCCAGACCTCAACCAACTCCGGCGGCAAGGTGTTGAACAACTCGTGTTGCAGATAATCGAGCAACGTCGCTGAACGCCCCTGTTCACCCGACCACGGACAACCATTGAGTAACGCGATCCGCACGCCGGCGCACCAGCCACCGCTGCGCTCGAACACCCGCCTGGCCGTTTGTGCCGCCAGGGTCGGCTCGACATGACCGAGCAACTGCCGGACCTCCGCCTCGGTAAACGCCAGTGCCCGGCCTTCACACTCGTACAACTCATCATTGAGCAGCAGCCGCGGCCAGTTGCAGGGTGGTCGTCGACGCGAACTCAACCACCAGGTCAGCGACGGGCTGGCGACGGCCAACAGGCGATCGAGCAACCGGTCGAGTTCCGGGTTGGGTGCCCGGCAGAAATCATCGAGAAACAGCCAGGTCGGCGCCTGTAATCGGGCCAGATACGCCAGCAGACCGGGCTCATCCGCCGAGGGCAGGCCCAACGCTTGCGTCAGGCGCAATAGAAAATCGCCGGTACTCATTGACTCCCCCGCCAGTGGCAGCCAACAGACCCGACAGCGCTCCGGTGCCCGCAACAGGCATTCGGTGAGTAACGCGCTCTTGCCACTACCCGCCGGCGCGCAAAGCAACTTCACCCGCGCCGTCGAGACGAGCACGGGTTCAATCAGCCGCTCGCGGGACAGATGATGGGACGACAGTCGGGGCAGGAATCCAGGGCGGTCCAGACGGTGCGTCATAGCGGTCATAGTGGTGCGCCTTTTTTTATATTTCTGGCGCCACCCTAGACCCCTCCCGAGCGCTTGTTGAAGAAGTATTCAACACACTGATCAACCCCTATAAAAAAGGTGACCGTAAGGTCACCCTTTTGTGTAGGAGCACGTAGGAAACCTACCTGACCCCCGTGCTACGCAAGGCCGCTGGTGTGTAGTCCCCCGCTATTGCATTGACGTTGAATTCGAAGCTGCGCTTCTCCTCGTTTTTCATTCCCAGGGCGATATAACGACCGGCAATCAGGTCATACAGTGCTTCGACTGTGTAGGCCGGCACCTGGTGATCGTAGTAGAACTGGGCATGCCCTTCGGCGACGCGCCAGAGCTGTCCGCGCCCGTCGTAGTGGTCGGCCAGCGCCACTTGCCAGCTGTCTTCATCGATGTACATGTGGCGCTTGGCGTACACGTGCCGTTCGTTTGGCTTGACCGTGGCAACGACTTCCCAGACCCGGTGCAACTCATAACGAGTCAGGTCCTGATTGATGTGCCCGGCCTTGATCACATCGGTGTACTTGAGATCCGGCGAGTCGAGCTTGTAGCTGTTGTAGGGGATGTACATCTCCTTCTTGCCGACCAGTTTCCAGTCGTAGCGATCCGGCGCACCGGAAAACATGTCGAAGTTGTCAGTGGTGCGCAAGCCGTCGGATGAGGTGCCGACGCCGTCATAGGCGACCTGTGGCGCACGCCGTACCCGCCGCTGGCCGGCGTTGTAGATCCAGGCCTTGCGTGGCTCCTTGACCTGGTCGAGGGTTTCGTGGACCAGCAATACGTTGCCCGCTAGCCGCGCCGGCGCGGTGACTTCCTGCTTGAAGTAGCTGAGGACGTTATCGTCGCTGCCCGGTTTCAGGTCACCGAGCAACGACGGTACGGCGACCTCGTCCTTGAAGCGCACCACCGTGAAGTCGCCATTGGACTGCGGTGTCGCCTGGGTGATGGTGCGGCGCAGATTGCCGCCGTGGTAACGCGTGATGTGATTCCAGATCACCTCCACACCATTCTTCGGAATCGGGAACGCGTAGTAGCGGTTGCCGGTGAAGTTGGCCAGACCGTTACCGTCGTTGATCGGTGTGACGTTCAGTGCGCTGCGTTTGGCCGCCTCGTATATCTCTGCCGGTAACGCCACGGTGCGATGGCTCGGGTAGACAGGAATTTTGTATGTCTCGGGATAGCGCTTGAACATCGCGACCTGGCCGTCGGAGAGCTTGTCCTTGTACTTGTCGACGGTCGCCGCGGTGATCACGAACAACGGTTTTTCGTTGGCGAACGGATCGGCCAGGAAACCTTTGCTGTCCACCGCACCAGCGTTTTTCGGGATACCGCCGGTCCAGGCCGGAATCGAGCCATCGGCATTGCCGGCCTTCTCGGCACCCAGCGGGGTCAGGCTGGTGCCGAGCTTGCCGGCTTCTTCCGGCGAGACCGCGGCCATCACGTTGGCGGCCAATAACCCAAGGGTCAGCGCGCCCAATTGCAGAATCATCTTGCGCATCGAAATCATCCTTTTCAGCCAGATCAGAAGTTCACGCCAAAGCTCAACGCCACGAAGTCACGGTCAGTGAGGACGTTGTAGTCCCCGCCGAAAAAGTCGGTGTAACTGAGGCTCGCGGTGTAGGTGTTGCGATAGTCCGCATCGACGCCGAGGCTGACGGCCTTGGCGCCTTCGTTGAACAGGCCGTTGGGGCCATAGCCGGAGACGTCGTGGGACCACGAGAGGTTGGGCCTGAAGTTGATCCCGGCGATGAGGTTGTTGTAGTCGAGGATGGCCCGGGCGCGATAACCCCATGAGGTTGACGTCACGAAGCCATCGGTATCCCCGCCGAAACCATACTGGCCATAGACCGAGTCGCGGCCATAGCGCAGTTTGGTTCGTGCTTCCAGGCCACCGACCCGAACCACCGCGGCCTCGCCCACCAGGGTCAGTCGATCCGCACCCGCAACCTGGTCGATGAAGTGCGTCAGGGTGCTCTGGACCTGCGTCACCTCCTTGCGGCGATAGCCTTTGTTGTCGGCCCCGGGTGAGGTGGTGATGGGCGATGCGGCTCCGCCAGCGATCGGGTTGAGCAACGCCAGGGTCAGGTCATTGGTGTTGACCTGCACCGGGGCGTTGGGGCGGTAGCTGATTTCCCCGCTCCACGCGGTGCCGGTGGATAAGGTGGTAGAGAAGCTCGCGCCGTAGAGGCGGATGTCCTCCGGGTATTCGAGGTAATACTGGCCGCGACCGAGCATCACACTTTGGGCCAGGCCCGAACCGCTACCAGGGGCAATGCGGTTGGCGGCGGTGACGATCCCTGGAATGCTTGCCAGCGTACCGGGCCCGGCGGTGGTGGTCCCGACGTTCGGCGAGCGACTGTGGTAGTTCATGAAGTACAGGCCGTACTCGGTGTCGCCCCCCAGCCAGCGCAATGCTGTCCCCCACTGCCCGGAATCCCGGGCATCGCGGTCGCCACCACGAGGGACGATCACACCTTCCTTGCTGACTTCGAAGCCCTGGCCAAAGGCCGCTGCAATCGGCTGCAAGGGTGCAATGGCCGGGCTGGCAACGGTGTAGCCCTTGTTGCAGCCGTCCGCCACCACATCGACCCCAAAGAAGGTGCCGCAGTTATCGACGACCGTCTGATCCCATTCCAGTTGATAGAAACCTTCGACCGTCAGCTTGTCCGTCAGCCCCTGGGAAGCAAACAACATGTTTACCGGAATCAGGCCTTCCTTGATCTCGGCTCCGGGACGACGGAACGCAGACACGTCGACCGGGTTGATGCTGTTGATCGAGTTGCCGATGAAGGTGCTCTCGCCCCAACTGACCACCTGCTTGCCGGCGCGAACCGTGCCCGGCAAATCGGCGAGGGAGTAGTTGTGGTAGACGAAAGCGTCGAGGATTTGTCCGCCTGAAGACTTGGCGCCTTCTTTACGATTGTGATCGCTGATGTCCTTGAAGGGGCGGCTTTCATCTTTCAGTTCAAAGTCGTACCAGTATTTGCCACGCACAAACACACCGGTGTCGCCGTACTTCAATTCGAGGTCGTGGATCCCCTTGAAGATCTTCGAGAAGGTTTCGCCCTTCTTGAAATTCAATCGCCCATCGTCGCCGGTTGAAGACTGGCCAGAACCGCCGTTGACGGTACCCACCAGGGCGTTATCCGCATCACGCATGCCCCAGCTCGCGCCGACTGAGAGCGAGGAGTCGAACGTCCCCTCGATTTCCCCGATGTTGAACGATACGGCCTGTGCCTGGGCACAGCAGCCTAATGCGACCGCAGCCGCCAGCGCCTGCGGTGTGAAGATGGCGCGCATTGTTGTTTTTGTCATGCGTCTTCCCCGGTGAGTGACAGAAGGCCTCACCCTACTGCCGGGCACGGGGGTCGATAAGCGCACCAAGGAGGTATTCGCGGTGTACCTCTAAAGGATGACTGCCACTGGAGCATCATCCAGACGGCGAGCGCCGAAGCCTGACTGTTGCCGGGGCTGCAACAGTGCATGTCCGGAATTGGTATTTTTCCTACGACAATAAGGGCTTATTCTTACCTGACTGCCACGGTAACCCCCGCAAGGCACGATGTACCGGCCTGCGCCGTGATTGAAAGATTTCAGATGAATTGAGGATTCGGTTCATCGCCCCGTGTTCACTGACGTTGATTTGTAGCTCCTGATCCAACGTCTTACTTGGCCGCTGCGTTTGCAGCGGCCTTTTTTATGCGGCTTTCACTGGTTTGGAGGCCCCCTCATTGTCGACTCGGACGCGCCTCCAGTAGGAGCTGGCTTGTCGGGTCGCCGCATCGCAGCGATGGTCGTCAACGATAACGCGTATGACCTGGATAAACGCGGCGCACTTGAGTCCATCGCCGGCAAGCCGGCTCCTACAATTTGGCGTTCACATCATTTCGACTCGGACGCGGTCTCTTGTAGGAGCTGGCTTGCCGGCGATGGTCGTTAACGATAACGCGTGTGAACCGGATAAACGCGGCGCACTTGAGTCCATCGCCAGCAAGCCGGCTCCTACAGTTTGGCGTTCACATCATTTCGACTCGGACGCGGTCCCGTGTAGGAGCTGGCTTGCCGGCGATGGTCGTTAACGATAACGCGTGTGAACCGGATAAACGCGGCGCACTTGAGTCCATCGCCAGCAAGCCGGCTCCTACAGTTTGGCGTTCACATCATTTCCACCAGGACGCGGTCCTGTGTAGGAGCTGGCTTGCCGGCGATGGTCGTTAACGATAACGCGCATGAACTGGATAAACGCGGCGCACTGGAGTCCATCGCCAGCAAGCCGGCTCCTACAATTTGGCGTTCACATCATTTCGACTCGGACGCGGTCTCTTGTAGGGGCTGGCTTGCCAGCGATGGTCGTTAACGATGACGCGCGTGACCTGGATAAACGCGGCGCACTGGAGTCCATCGCCAGCAAGCTGGCTCCTACAGTTTGGCGTTCACATCATTGCGACCCGGACGCGGTCCCTTGTAGGAGCTGGCTTGCCAGCGATGGTTGTTAACGATAACGCGTGTGGACTGGATAAACGCGGCGTACTCGAGTCCATCGCCAGCAAGCCGGCTCCTACAGTTTGGTGTTCACATCATTTCGACTCGGACGCGGTCTCTTGTAGGGGCTGGCTTGCCGGCGATGGTCGTTAACGATAACGCGCGTGACCTGGATAAACGCGGCGCACTGGAGTCCATCGCCAGCAAGCTGGCTCCTACAGTTTGGCGTTCACATCATTGCGACCCGGACGCGGTCCCTTGTAGGAGCTGGCTTGCCAGCGATGGTTGTTAACGATAACGCGTGTGGACTGGATAAACGCGGCGTACTCGAGTCCATCGCCAGCAAGCCGGCTCCTACAGTTTGGTGTTCACATCATTTCGACTCGGACGCGGTCTCTTGTAGGGGCTGGCTTGCCGGCGATGGTCGTTAACCATAACGCGTGTGAACCGGATAAACGCGGCGCACTTGAGTCCATCGCCGGCAAGCCGGCTCCTACAGTCAGTCGGCAACCCTGACCCTCCAGGCAAAACTTTACATGCCTACACTTCTTTCAGAAAACGACTACAAGCATAGGTAAACACCAACTGCGCTCAGGCCATTAAGTTGAACAGCAAGTCGACGAACGATCTTTATCGTCGTCCGACTTCAAACTTAATTATTGTGAGTGCAGCCATGAAACCCATCAGTTACAACCAGTATCGTTCAACCAGAAGCGTCAACAGTCGAGTACGCTTTCTGGTTTTTCACTACACGGCCGCTAACTTTTCAAGTTCTGTCAGTACCCTGACCGGCCCGAATGTCAGCGCGCACTATCTGGTTCCAGATATCACCGACCCCAGCTACCTGAAAGCCGGTCATACCGGGCAGGAAGTCTTCAGCCTGGTGGAAGAAACCCATCGCGCGTGGCACGCCGGCGTCAGCCAGTGGGGCAACCGCAGCAATCTGAATGACACGTCCATCGGCGTTGAAGTCGTCAACCTGGCGACTGACGACGAAGGCGATTTCACCTTCCCGCCGTATCACCCCGAGCAGATTGCAGCGATTGAACAACTGGCGCTGAACATCCTCAAGCGCTACCCGGATATCACGCCGACGCAGGTTCTGGGCCACTCCGATGTTTCAGTCGGCCGCAAAAGTGACCCGGGGCCGATGTTTCCCTGGCAGGCGCTGTACTTGAAAGGCGTCGGCGCCTGGTTCGATGCAACCACCCGGGACAAGTATCTGTGCCAATACAACTCGTCAGGTGTTCCAGCCCGAAGCGAATTGCTGGGGCTGTTCAAATCCTATGGATATGATGTCTCGGGCGCGTCAACGGAAGGTGGTTTTCAACAGTTGGTGCGGGCATTCCAGATGCATTTTCGCCCGGACAATTACGATGGAAAAATGGACGCACAAACAGCCGCCAACCTGAAGGCGCTGGTAGTCAAATACTTTCCCGGCTGATGGCGACCAAACGGTTTTCCGGACGACAAATGCAACAACCGGCAAGGCCAGTCAATGTGACCTTGCCGGTTTTGTCAGAGAGAATACTTCTGCAAATTCCCCATCATCTCCTTCAACGCCTCGATATTGTCCTTTGGATGCGCCGCGCCTTCGAAGTCGCAAATCTGCTGCCAGTGCGCCGCCACGTCTTCCGGGGAGAAGCCCGCCCGTGGATCGAAACCGATGCCGAGGCTGCGCTCCCAGCGGACCTTGCCCATCCAGCCGCCACCGACTTCGAACAGGCCGGAGGTTTCCTGGCAGTTCTCGCTGGCCAGGTACACCACCAGCGGGCTGACCAGTTCCGGCTTGAGTTGTTCGAACACCTGCGGCGGGATCAGGCCTTCGGTCATGCGCGTGCCGCCGGTGGGGGCAATGGCATTGACCAGGATGTTGTTCTTGCGGCCTTCAATGGCCAGGGTGCGGGTCAGGCCGTAGAGACCGAGCTTGGCCATGCCGTAGTTGGACTGGCCGAAGTTGCCATAGATACCCGAGGTCGACGCGGTGAAAATCACCCGGCCGTAGTTCTGCTCGCGCATGTGCGGCCAGGCGGCGCGGGTGACTTTGTAGGCACCTTCGACGTGGACGCGGTAAACCAGGTCCCAGTCGGCGTCTTCCATTTTGTGGAAGGTTTTGTCGCGCAGGATACCGGCGTTGTTGACCACCACGTCGACGCGACCGAAGACATCCATGGCGTGCTGAACCAGTTTGTCACCGTCAGTGACCGAATCGTGGTTGGCCTGGGCGATACCGCCGGCCTCGCGAATGTCTGCTACCACGCGGTCGGCGGCCGAAGCGTTGGCGCCTTCGCCCTGGGCCGAGCCGCCAAGATCGTTGACCAGCACCTTGGCGCCCTGTTTGGCGAACAGCAGTGCATGCGCCCGTCCCAGGCCGCCACCGGCACCTGTGATGATCACGACTTTATCTTCGAAGCGCACAGACTCATTCATGGGGGGACTCCAGCAGGCCAAGGGACAATGAGTCCCAGTTTCAGCCACGGAGCCGCGGGTCACAATGAACACGGGGGAGGCTGAATGGTGCGCGATAAGGCTGGGGGATGATTGATGTAGAAATGGACACGAACCCTGTGGTGAGGGGGCTTGCCCCCGTTGGGTCGCGCAGCGGCCCTTCTTTTTCCCTACAGAGCATGGGACTGCTACGCAGTCCAACGGGGGCAAGCCCCCTCGCCACAAAAGCCCAGAAGGTTTACGCGGTGCGTCAGGAATACGCCACCTTGCGCGGCGGGAAGAGCAGTTGATCGCGAAACGCCAGGTAGTGCTTGAGCACCTCGCAGGGCGCCTCGATCTGTGGGTAGTGACCAATGTCGGGCAACACCACCGTGTCCGCCTCCGGGATCAGTTCCCGGTAACGCTCGACCATGTGCACGCCGGAGACCGGATCGACCCCGCCATCGATCACCCGCAGTGGCACTTCACCGCGCTGCATCGCGCTCACCCAGCGATTGCGCCAGACACGTCGCTCCGGGATGTAAGCGATCAATTTGTGCATGATCCGTGGCCCACGATGACTTTCGATCAAGCTCCAGAAATCATCCATCTGGCTTTCACTGGGACGGGTTTTCGGACCGAAAATCTGCCGAAAGCTTCTCACCAGGCCATCGCGGCTGAAGGCGCGGCCAATCATCCAGCCCAAAGGGCTGAGCAGGAGTTTTTGCATCAGTACCGGACGGTGGGTTTCCGGAAACAAGCCGCCATTGAGAAACACGCAACTGGCCAGCTCCACCCGCGACTCGTAGTGCCGGGCCAGCAGTTCCTGGGCCACGCTGTCACCGTAATCGTGGGCGAACAGGTGCACCGGCTGTTCGACATTCAGGTGTTCAAGCAGTGCCAGTTGCAAATCTGCTTGCTCCTGCAGGCTGTAGTCGTGATTCACCGGTTTGGCCGAGTCACCAAAGCCCAGCATGTCGCACGCGATCACACGAAATCGCTGGGTCAAAGGCTGCCACAGGTAATGCCAGTCCCAACTGGCGGACGGAAAGCCGTGAATGAGCAACAGCGGCTCACCCTGCCCCGCTGTCCAGTAACGGATGCTGTGGCCACGGAACACGAACGTCTGGCTGCGTTTGCGCCAGACACACAGGGGGATCTCGGCGAGTGCCATTAGAGTTTATAACCCGGGTCCAGTTTATCGAGCTTACGCAGCAGCGCCGGCCAGGCCAGCGCTCCGCCCATTCCTTGAGCACTTCTGGTGACACCCGCGATCATGGCCTTGGCGCCGGCCAGAATCTGCGGTTCGATGGCGATCAGTTCAGCGGCACCGTTCTGCGCCATCACCTGAATATCGCAGGCACGCTGAAAGGTGAACATCATCAGGAACGTATCGGCGATGGTGTTGCCGCAGGTCAGAAGACCGTGGTTATGCAACATCAGGAAATTATTTTCAGCGAGGTCGGCCTGCAGCCGCACTTTCTCTTCATGGTTGAGCGCCACGCCTTCGTAGGCGTGGTAGGCCAGGCTGGAAAGCACGAACAACGACTGTTGGCTGATCGGCAAAACGCCCTGCTTCTGAGCCGACACCGCAACCCCCGAAGCCGTGTGGGTGTGCAGTACACAGACGACATCGTGACGGACTTCATGCACGGCGCTGTGGATGGTGTAACCCGCCGGATTGATCTCGTAAGGACTGTCCATCAGCTTGTTGCCGGCCTGATCCACCTTGACCAGGCTCGACGCGGTAATTTCGTGAAACATCAACCCGAAGGGATTGATGAGGAAATCTTCGGTGCCGGGCACCTTGGCGGAAATATGGGTAAAGATCAGGTCATCCCAACCGTGTTGAGCGACCAGGCGATAACAGGCGGCCAGGTCGACACGCGTCTGCCACTCGGCAGCACTGACCTGGTCTTTGACACTGTGTGGCGATTGGACGGGAGCGACAGTCACGGCAAGGAGCCTCGGTGTTTTTTATTATGGAGTGTTTCCTATGACTACCGAGTCTAGTCAGCCGATGAGGTTCGTGTAGTTGCATTGGCAGCCAGCTTGATGGCCCAGCGAGTCAGCCGCCCTGCTGCCCTGGATCCATGTCAAATGACCGGCGCCAGCGCAGCTCTGGCAGGCAGGTTTTGCTGCACTGCCAGAGCTTTGACCGGCATTGATGTCGGGTTATCTGTCACTCGCCCAGTGCGTTGATCAGGTCCGCCAGCCAAGGCTCGGCGTCCGTTTCCGGGGTCACGCTTTCGCTGGCATCCAGGCGCAACATTGGCAGTACCTCGCGAACGCCCAGTTCAGCGAACAATTCGCGCATCTGCTCGCCGCCGCCACAAAAAGTATCGCCATAACTCGCATCGCCCAATCCGATCACCGCACCTGGCAAACCGCGCCAGGCCGCTGGCAATTGGTCACGAATGGTCGAGTACAGTGGTTGCAGGTTGTCCGGCAGCTCGCCCATGCCGGTGGTCGAGGTCACTGCCAGAAAGGCTTCGGGGCCAAACGCCTGGATATCGGCGAGATTCGCACGCGGGTTGTGCCAGGTTTCGAAACCGGCGGCTTTCAACAGGCTGGCGGCGTGGCGGGCAACTTCTTCGGCCGTGCCGTACACCGAGCCGGAAATGATGGCGACTTTCATCAATCTGATCCTGAATCCGAGTAAAAGACCCGGATATTAACAGCACGCTCGTGATTGTTCTTTTAGAATGCAATCGACAATCAATCAGGAAAGGATACTCCGATGATTAACGCACAACTGCTGCAAATGGTAATCAACGCCTCCAACGACGGTATCGTGATTGCCGAAAAGGAAGGCGATCAGGACAAAATCCTCATTTACGTCAACCCCGCGTTCGAACGCCTGACGGGGTACTCCAGCGAAGAAATCCTCTATCAGGATTGCCGCTTCCTGCAGTCGGGGGACCGCGACCAGGAAGCCCTGCCGTTGATTCGCGACGCCTTGAACCGTGAAGGATCCTGCCGGGAAATACTGCGCAACTACCGTAAGGACGGCACACCGTTCTGGAATGAATTGTCCCTTTCAACGGTGAAAAATCCGGCGGATGGGCAAACCTACTTTGTCGGTGTGCAAAAAGACGTCACCGCGCAGGTCAAGGCGCAACAGCGCGTGGTTCAACTGGAAGGGCAGTTGGCTGAACTCCAGGCCGAGCTTGCCACGCTCAAGGCGACGAACGGCCAAAACAAAATTCAGAATTAATTGTCAGTAACTACAATCACCAATGACTTTGTAACTATTTCCTTCGAGTTGGCCATGCAGCGCGACGCACTCCTGACCCAGGATGAGCTGGATTTCATCCAGACCATGCAACATAACCCGCAACTCAATGTTCGGGATGCGACGTCGAGCCTGCTCGTCAACGGTGGATCGCAGATCCGTGACCTGCTCACCCGCCTGGCGGCCCATGAGCAGGTCACCATTCAAGCCAGCTTCGAAAACCAGCAAATGACCTTCCCCCTGCACCTGGTGGAAGACGAGTTCCATGCGTTGCATTTGCGTCTCGGCGTGCCGAGCATCTATGAAGACGGCCCGATGGTCCGGCCGTGGCGCCTGGTGCTGGACGAACCGGTGGCGCTGGAAAATGCCCAGGGTCAACCCGGCACCCTGTGGGTACACGAAGTGTCGTGCAAAGGGGTGTTGCTTGAAGTTCGCAACAAGACCAAGCCACCCAAGCATTTCGCCTTGTGGTTCAGCCCGTCAGGCTATGAGCGGATTGCCTTGCGCGGCACTTTCGAGAAAGAAAACGAACAGGGCTTCTACGCCTATCAACTGAGCCAGAACGATACGGACGAAACCGAGCGTCTGCGCCAGTTCATCCTGCAACAGCATCGTTTGACTCATCCAACGCTGCATCTCTGAACTTCAAGTATCCAGACTGCCCGCCAGGAACTGCTTCAGACGCTGGCCCATGACGTCCCCTTCATTGCCCAGGCAACCGATCGATGACCCGGCCAGGCTCTCCTGTGCCAGGTCAGAAGCATCGCCGGCCAGCAACAATCGACACTCCAGACTCATGGCCAGGCGATTCAAGCGCCGCGGCAACTCGGGCGCCGGTACATGGTTGGAATACAGCACCAGCGCCAAGGGCTTGATCCTTTCACACAGCAACGCCAGTTCGTCGAACGGCTGGCCCATGTTCAGCACTCGAACGGCCGTTGGCCCGCAACTCAGGAACAGGGCGGCGACCAACAACTCCAGCTCCCGGCAGTGGCCAACCAGGGCACAGATGACCACGCGACGCGGCTGTTTTTCGCGCATCAACAACAGACGCTGCGCCACCCGGGCACGCAGAAAACCATCCAGGAACAACCAATCGCTGGCTCCGCCAAACTGGTCCTGGCGTTGCAACAACTGCTTCCAGACGGGAATCAGAATGTCCTGAAACACCACCGGCAGGGCGTAACTGGAAAAAATCTGCCCGTAGAGCTGCTCCAGCCGAATCTCGTCAAACCCGTTGACCGCAGCAAGCACCTGTTGCTGCCACTGCGCGTAATCGGCTTCTACGAGGTTGTTGGGGATGATGTGGGACAACGCCTGGAGCGGCTCGGTCCTGGCCAGGATCTTGGCGATCTTGCCAACGGCAACGCCACGCTCGATCCAGCTGAGGATGCTGCGAACCCGCTCGATATCGGTCAGCGAATACAGGCGATGCCCGCTTTCGGTGCGTATTGGAACAATCAGGCCATGGCGTCGTTCCCAGGCGCGAAGCGTCACCGGGTTGACACCTGTCAAGCGCGCCACCTCGCGAATGGGAAAGAGCTCTTCCTGTTCGAGAGAGACAGCCTGCGTGGAGTCTGAAGCAACGTCAGTAAGTACGGGCATCCTGATGTAACATCCCTGTATCGTCCGAACCACATTCTACTCGTCCGCCCCGTAAAAGTTCCGTAAAGATTTCAATGCCGCGAAGGAGCGAAAAACGTCGCAGACGCGACTGGCTGAATCAGGAATAATCCTTGCTTGCTTCAAGACACGGCCCACCACCCCGGCGCTGTGCCTGGCGAAGTTCCTATCCGGAGCGACGCAAATGCCTTACGGAGATACACAATGTCTACCCCTCCCGTCACGTTGATGGTTGCGCGCCGCGTTGCCAATGGACGCTATCAAGACCTGATCACCTGGCTGCGCGAAGGTGAACAACTGGCCACCGACTTTCCCGGCTACCTCGGCTCCGGCGTACTCGCACCGCCGCCCGGTGACGACGAATTCCAGATTATCTTCCGCTTCGCCGACGAACAGACCCTGCATGCCTGGGAGCATTCCGCTTCGCGCAGCGCCTGGCTCGGACGCGGCAGCGAGCTGTTCGCCCACCCGACGGAACACCGGGTCAGCGGCATCGAAGGCTGGTTCGGTGCCGTCGGTCAACGCCCGCCGCGCTGGAAACAGGCCGTGGCGATCTGGTTGGCGTTCTTTCCGGTTTCCCTGTTGTTCAACTTTGTACTGGGACCGCTGCTGAGCGAAATGGCGCTACTGCCCCGTGTGCTCATCAGCACCCTGTGCCTGACGCCATTGATGGTGTATTTCTTCATTCCACTGTCGACCCGTCTGCTGGCCAATTGGCTGAACAGCACGCCGGCACGCCGCTTGCCCGCCGGGCCCGCCCCTCAAAACCACTGACGATCCTTGTGGGAGCGGGCTTGCTCGCGAAAGCGTCGTGTCAGACAGTACAAATGCTGACTGATACACCGCCTTCGTCGGATCGCCGCCCGGAGCAAGCCCGCTCCCACACAGGGTCCGATGTGCACAATAGAAGTGTGCCTCCCGTCGCTGGTATAGTTTTGTTCTCACCGCGACGCGAGCCGTTCATGACCTCTTCCGCCCCCCCTGTCCTCATTACCGGCGCCGGCCAGCGTGTCGGCCTGCACTGCGCCCGGCGACTGCTGGAAGACGGCCATCGCGTGATTTTCAGCTACCGCAGCGAGCGTCCCGGCGTACAAGCCTTGCGCGACCTGGGGGCCACCGCGGTGTTCGCGGACTTCGCCAGCGAGGCCGGGATCCTGGCCTTCATCAGCGAACTGAAAACCTACACCGACTGTTTGCGGGCGATTGTCCACAACGCCTCCGAATGGCTGGCCGAAACACCGGACACCGATGCCGCCGCATTCGCCCGCATGTTCAGCGTGCACATGCTGGCGCCTTATCTGATCAACCTGCATTGCGCCGACCTGCTGCAACGCTCAAGCCCCGCCGACATCGTGCACATCAGCGATGACGTGACCCGCAAGGGCAGCAGCAAGCACATCGGCTATTGCGCCAGCAAAGCCGGGCTCGACAGCCTGACCCTGTCCTTCGCCGCCAGGTACGCGCCGGCCATCAAGGTCAACGGGATCGCGCCGGCCCTGCTACTGTTCAACCCTGAAGACGACGCGGCCTACCGCGCCAAGGCGCTGGCCAAGTCCGCGCTGGGCATCGAGCCCGGCAGCGAGGTGATCTACCAAAGCCTGCGCTATCTGCTCGACAACCCGTATGTCACCGGCACTACCCTGACCGTCAACGGCGGAAGGCACATCAAATAAGTGTCCCGCGAGGATTTTCCATGACGTTATCCCTGCCCCAGAACGCCTTATCCCAGAGCTTTCGAGAGATCCTCATCGGCCTCGGTGAAAACCCCGATCGCGAGGGTTTGCTCGATACGCCAATGCGCGCGGCCAAAGCCATGCAGTACCTTTGCCATGGTTACGAGCAAAGTGTCGAAGAGATCGTCAACGGTGCGCTGTTCGCCTCCGACAACGATGAAATGGTGATCGTCGACAACATCGAGTTGTACTCGCTGTGCGAACACCACATGCTGCCCTTCATCGGCAAGGCGCATGTGGCTTACATTCCAACCGGCAAGGTACTGGGCCTGTCGAAGATAGCGCGGCTGGTGGACATGTTCGCCCGGCGCCTGCAAATCCAGGAAAACCTCACCCGGCAAATCGCCGACGCGGTGCAACGGGTGACCGACGCGGCCGGCGTCGCGGTGGTCATCGAAGCGCAGCACATGTGCATGATGATGCGCGGCGTCGAAAAACAGAATTCGACCATGAACACCTCGGTGATGCTCGGCGCTTTCCGCGACTCGAGCAACACCCGCCAGGAGTTCCTGCAATTGATTGGACGGAGCAAGTAGCAATGCCACAACTTCAACCAGGCATGGCACGCATCCGGGTCAAAGACCTGTGTCTGCGTACCTTCATCGGCATCAATGAAGATGAAATCCTCAACAAGCAGGATGTGTTGATCAACCTGACCATTCTGTACGCAGCCCAGGAAGCGGTCCGTGACAACGACATCGATCACGCATTGAACTACCGGACCATCACCAAGGCGATCATCGCCCATGTGGAAGGCAACCGCTTTGCGTTGCTCGAACGCCTGACCCAGGAAATTCTCGACCTGGTGATGGCCAACGCATCGGTGCTCTACGCCGAAGTCGAGGTGGACAAGCCCCACGCACTGCGATTCGCCGAGTCGGTATCGATTACGCTTGCAGCGAGCCGCTAGCTTCAAGCCACAAGCGCCAGGCTGTAAACTGGCAGCCACCGCCATCCAACTTGCAGCTTGAAGCTTGCCGCTTGAAGCTGTCTCGCAGAGACCGCCATGACCGATCAACAACGCCTGGAACTCGAAGCCGCCGCCTTTCGCCGGCTGGTGGCCCACCTGGACAGCCGCAAGGATGTGCAGAACATCGACCTGATGAACCTCTCTGGCTTCTGCCGCAACTGCCTGTCCAAGTGGTACAAGGCGGCTGCCGACGAGCGCCAGATCGAGGTCAGCCTCGACGACGCCCGCGAAGTGGTTTACGGAATGCCGTACGCCGAATGGAAAGCCCAATATCAGCAAGAAGCCAACGCCGAACAACAGGCGGCGTTCGCCAAAGGAAAACCCAATGAGTGATTTGAACACCCTGCGCGCCAGCCTCAACAGTGGCGAACACGCCTTCGCCGACACCCTGGCCTTCATCGCCGCCGGTTACGACTACCAGCCTCAGGCTTTCAACAATGGTGGCGTGGAAAACGCGGCCGGGCAGAACGAAGGTTCGTGCAAGACCCTGGGCCTGGCGCTGCTCGAAGGCTTGAGCGATGAAGAAGCGCTGTTGGCGTTCGGCGAGCATTACCGCTCGGTTGTTGCCACACCTGAAGGCAGCGACCACGGCAATATCCGCGCATTGATCGCCCATGGTCTGGCTGGCGTGACATTCACCCAACAGCCACTGACCCGCCGCTGATCTGAATTGTAGGAGCGAGCCTGCTCGCGATGAACCGGAGAGCGCTGCGCGGCATCAGGCACCCAGTGTTATCGTTCACGACCATCGCGAGCAGGCTCGCTCCTACATGTGCTTAACCACACATCCTGACTTTTAAGATTGACCCCGCCACTTTATTTCGTTTGCCGGGTACCGCTGCCGACGGCTTAGATAAAAAGAAGTCCTCCTTCTTCCGAGCCGGTCATCCATGCGCAGCGAAACCATCAGTCAGTCGATCAATATCGTTCACCCTGTCACCCTCAGCCACGGCAAGAATGCCGAGGTGTGGGACACCGATGGCAAACGCTACATCGACTTCGTCGGTGGCATCGGCGTGCTGAATCTCGGCCATTGCCATCCGCACATCGTCGAGGCCATTCGCGAACAAGCCACCCGGCTGACCCATTACGCATTCAACGCCGCGCCCCATATACCCTACCTCGCCTTGATGGACCGCCTCAGCGCGTTCATTCCAGTCGATTATCCGGTCAGCGGCATGCTCACCAACAGCGGCGCCGAAGCGGCCGAGAATGCGCTGAAGATCGTCCGTGGCGCGACCGGGCGCACTGCAGTGATCGCCTTTGATGGCGCCTTCCACGGCCGCACCCTGGCCACGCTTAACCTCAACGGCAAAGTCGCCCCCTACAAACAAAAAGTCGGCGTGCTACCGGGGCCGGTGTATCACCTGCCCTTCCCTAGCGCGGACAACGGCGTGACCTGCGCTGAAGCATTGAAGGCCATGGATCGGTTGTTCAGCGTTGAAATCGATGTCGAGGACGTGGCTTGCTTCATCGTCGAACCGGTGCAGGGCGAAGCAGGCTTCCTGGCCATGGACGTGGAGTTCGCCCAGGCGCTGCGCAAGTTCTGCGACGACAAGGGCATTGTGCTGATCGCCGATGAAATCCAGTCCGGTTTCGGCCGTACCGGCCAGCGCTTCGCGTTCTCAAGGCTGGGCATCGAACCGGACCTGATCCTGCTCGGCAAAAGCATCGCCGGCGGTGTGCCGCTGGGGGCGGTGGTCGGGCGCAAGTCGCTGCTCGACAACCTGCCCAAGGGCGGACTCGGTGGCACCTACTCCGGCAATCCCATCGCCTGCGCAGCGGCATTGGCGACGCTGGACGAAATGACCGATGCCAATCTGCAAGCATGGGGCACGCAACAGGAAGAGGCGATTGTCGGTCGCTACCAATCCTGGCGTGAGCGCAACCTCTCTCCCTACCTCGGTCGCCTGACCGGTGTTGGCGCAATGCGCGGCATCGAACTGGCGAATGCCGACGGCTCGCCCGCAGCGGCGCAGTTGACGCAGCTGCTGGCCCTGGCGCGGGAGGCAGGTTTGCTGCTGATGCCCAGCGGCAAGTCGCGGCACATCATCCGGCTGCTGGCACCGCTGACCACCGAGGCATCAGTACTGGAGGAAGGCCTGGATATTCTTGAGGCCTGCCTCGCAAAGCTGACCTGAACACAATCCCTGTGGGAGCGGGCTTGCTCGCGAAGAGGGCGTGTCAGCCGACATCATTATTGACTGACACACCATCTTCGCGAGCAAGCCCGCTCCCACATTGGAATGTGCTCAGGTTGTAAATCGCGGGCACAAAAAACCGGCCGAAGCCGGTTTTCTTATTTCAACAACAGCAGAATCAAGCGTTCTGCAGATCGTCGAGGTAACGCTCGGCATCCAGTGCCGCCATGCAACCGGCGCCAGCCGAGGTGATGGCCTGACGGTATACGTGGTCAGCCACGTCACCGGCGGCGAAGATGCCTTCGAGGTTGGTGGCAGTAGCGTTGCCGTCACGGCCGCCCTGCACAACCAGGTAGCCGTCCTTGAGGGTCAACTGGCCTTCGAACAGCGAAGTGTTCGGGGTGTGGCCGATGGCGATGAACACGCCGTCGACTTTCACTTCGTCGAAGCTGCCGTCGTTGTTCTTCAGCCGGGCACCGGTCACGCCCATGTTGTCGCCCAGCACTTCGTCCAGGGTCGCGTTCAGCTTCAGCTCGATCTTGCCTTCGGCAACACGGGCGTTCAGCTTGTCGATCAGGATCTTCTCGGCGCGGAAAGTTTCGCGACGGTGGATCAGGGTGACCTTGCTGGCGATGTTGGCCAGGTACAGGGCTTCTTCGACAGCGGTGTTGCCGCCGCCGACCACGGCTACCGGCTTGTTGCGATAGAAGAAACCGTCGCAGGTCGCGCAGGCCGAAACGCCTTTGCCCATGAACGCTTCTTCCGATGGCAGGCCCAGGTAACGAGCGCTGGCGCCGGTGGCGATGATCAGGGCGTCACAGGTGTAAGTCGCGCTGTCGCCGGTCAGGGTGTATGGCTTGGCGGCGAAGTCGACGGCATTGATGTGATCGAACACGATCTCGGTTTCAAAGCGCTCGGCGTGCTCGCGCATCCGCTCCATCAGCGCCGGGCCGGTCAGGCCGTGGACGTCGCCCGGCCAGTTGTCGACTTCGGTGGTGGTGGTCAGTTGACCGCCGGCCTGCATGCCGGTGATCAGCAGTGGCTTGAGGTTGGCACGGGCGGCATAGACCGCGGCGCTGTAACCGGCAGGGCCGGAACCGAGAATAATCACTCGCGAATGACGGACTTCAGACATGACCTGCTCCTGTTGACCGGCCCGGAATACCTGGCGCGGAACGCCGGATTGCCGGCTGGAATAAAAAAGAACGGTTGAAAGCACTTGGGGAAGGCTTGAACCCGACCGTCCTGTAAAAAGATTGGGTGCAGCGTATCGAGGGGGCGAAGATTAAGGAAATACGGATTAACAATCCAGCTCATAGGTGGTCTCTATGCCATCTGGCCGACGATATCGACGTCTTTGTTACAGTGAATGTCGATACCGCCACCGCGCTTTCGCCTGTGAAGCAAAGCCGGTAAGGTCGGCGCGTTTTCCCTCTGCCCGGAGCCTCTTATGCCCGCCCCTGTCCTGTCCGGCCCGCAATACCTGCGCGAAGGCCTCAAGCTGGTGCTGAGCCCCAGCCTGCGTTTGTTTGTGCTGTTGCCGCTGGCGATCAACCTGGTGCTGTTCGTCGGATTGATCTACCTGGCCGGCCATCAATTCAGCCTGTGGGTCGACACGCTGATGCCGTCCCTGCCCGACTGGCTGAGCTTTCTCAGCTACATCCTCTGGCCCCTGTTCGTGGTGCTCGTCGTGCTGATGGTGTTCTTCACCTTCACCATGCTCGCCAACATCATTGCCGCGCCATTCAATGGCTTCCTCGCGGAAAAAGTCGAAGTGGTGGTGCGCGGCACCGATGATTTCCCGGCCTTCAGCTGGGGCGAACTGATTGCAATGATCCCGCGCACCCTGGCCCGGGAAATGCGCAAGCTCGGCTACTTCCTGCCCCGAGCAATCGGGCTGTTCATCCTCTCGTTCATCCCGGTGGTGAACATCATCGCCGCGCCGCTGTGGCTGTTGTTCGGGGTGTGGATGATGGCGATCCAGTACATCGACTACCCGGCGGACAACCACAAGCTGGGCTGGAACGAAATGCTCGCCTGGCTGCGGCAGAAGCGCTGGCAGAGCATGAGTTTTGGCGGCAGCGTGTACCTGGTGCTGCTGATCCCTGTGGTCAACATCCTGATGATGCCGGCGGCCGTGGCCGGGGCGACGCTGTTCTGGGTGCGTGAACGCGGCGCGGAAAACCTGGTGACCCAGCGCTGAGCCATCGGCGCTGGCACCGCAGTCACAAATCCATCATCCCGACGTCACACTGACGACATGGCCCCAGCCGACACTGGGGTCATGACGACAGCTCTGCATATCACCCTGATCACCGAAACCTTCCCTCCGGAAATCAACGGCGTGGCCAACACCCTGGGTCGCTTGTGCGACGGTTTGCGCGCGCGCGGCCATCAAGTGGAACTGGTGCGACCGCGTCAGGGCTGCGACCAGCAACTGGGCAGTGACGATGAATTGCTACTGTGCCGCGGCTGGCCGCTACCGGGCTATCCCGGACTGCAATGGGGCCAGTCGTCGATGCACAAGTTGCTGCGGCGCTGGACGCGTCACCGCCCGGATGTGCTCTACATCGCCACCGAAGGGCCGCTGGGGTTGTCGGCCTTGCGTGCGGCACGGCGCCTGGGGATTTCCGTGGTCAGCGGTTTCCACACCAATTTCCAGCAGTACTCCAACCAGTACGGGCTGGGTTTGCTCACGCGCCTGCTGACCCACTACCTGCGCTGGTTCCACAACCGCTCGACCATGACCCTGGTGCCCAGCGTCAGTCAGCGCATGGAGCTGGAGCGGCGGCATTTCGAACGGCTGGCGTTGCTGTCCCGAGGCGTCGACAGCGAACTGTTTCACCCGGCCAAGCGCTTGAATGCCCTGCGCGAGCGATGGGGACTGGCCGAGGAAGACATCGCCGTCATTCATGTCGGACGCCTGGCCCCGGAAAAAAACCTCGGCCTGCTCAAGCGCACCTTCAATACCCTCAAGGCGAGTTATCCCCAGCGCAGGCTGAAACTGATCGTGGTCGGCGACGGTCCGCAGCGCCAGGAACTGGAAAAGGAAATGCCCGAGGCGATTTTCTGCGGCACCCAACGGGGTGAAGCCCTGGCGTGTCACTACGCATCAGGCGATGTGTTTCTGTTTCCGAGCCTGACCGAAACCTTTGGCAATGTGGTGCTTGAAGCACTCGCCTCGGGGCTCGGGGTGGTGGCCTACGATCAAGCGGCGGCCGCCCAGCATATTCGTCATGGCTACAACGGTGTGCTGGCGATGCCGGGGGATGAGGAAGCATTCCGCGATGCAGCGGCATGGCTGCTGGAGGACAGGGAAACCTTGCGCAATGTGCGACTCAATGCGCGCCAGCATGCCAGTCGCCAGGGGTGGGCGACGATCATCGAACAGTTCGAGGGACAGTTGCGCGGGGCGTGTGCCGGGGAGATGGTGGTGCCGAATGCACCGATTGTTCCATGATTTTGTAGTGTTTTTGAGTCAGTCTTCGCGAGCAAGCCCGCTCCCACACTGGATCTGTGTCATGCACAAATCCCCTGTGGGAGCGGGCTTGCTCGCGAAGGCGTCTGTCCCGTCGCCGCTTAAACCAGCGACATCAACGCCTCACGGCTGAACGGCAGAATGTCTTCCTCACGGCCATCACGCACTTTCTGCGCCCAGTCCGGGTCCACCAGCAACGCACGACCGACCGCCACCAGGTCGAACTCGTCGTTGTTCAGGCGCTCCAGCAGTTTTTCCAGGCTGGCCGGTTGTGCGACCTTGTCGGTGTTGACCATGAACTGCAGGAACTCGCCATCCAGGCCGACACTGCCCACGGTGATCGTCGGCTTGCCGGTGAGTTGGCGGGTCCAGCCTGCCAGGTTCAACTCGGAACCGTCGAACTCCGGCTCCCAGAAGCGGCGGGTCGAGCAGTGGAAAATATCCACGCCCGCGTCGGCCAATGGCTTGAGGAACTCGCCCAAGGCTTGCGGGGTTTGTACCAGGCGTGCGCTGTAGTCCTGCTGCTTCCACTGGGAGAAACGGAAGATGATCGGGAAACCTTCGCCGACCGCGACACGCACGGCCTGGATCAATTCAATGGCGAAGCGCGAGCGGTTGGCCAGGCTGCCGCCGTATTCATCGGTACGCTGGTTGCTGCCTTCCCAGAAGAACTGGTCGACCAGGTAACCGTGGGCGCCGTGGATCTCAACGCCGTCCATGCCGATGCTCTGGGCATCCTTGGCGGCCTGGGCGAACGCAGCGATCACGTCCTGGATATCCTGTTTGGTCATGCCGTGCACCACGACCTGACCTTCCTTCACTTTTTCCGACGGGCCATAACCCGGCACGCTGGCGTCCGGCTCGGTGCCGATACGGCGCACGCTGCCCACATGCCACAGCTGCGGAACGATCTTGCCGCCTTCGGCGTGAACGGCGTCGACGACTTTCTTCCAGCCCGCCAGGGCCGCTTCACCATAGAAATGCGGAACGTTCGGGTAGCCGTTGGAAGCCTTGTGACCGACGGTGGTGCCTTCGGTGATGATCAGGCCGACACCCGCTGCGGCGCGGCGACGGTAGTACTCAATCACTTTGGAATTTGGTACGCCGCCCGGGGAAAAGGAGCGGGTCATCGGCGCCATGACGACGCGGGTCGGCAGTTCGAGGGTGCCGAGGTGGAACGGTTTGAACAGGGCTTGTACAGGCATGGGACGCTCCACGGGAAATAATTTTATGACGACGATAATATGGAGCGGGCGTCGTTTTGAACAGCACTATTGATTGCAGTGATTAAGGACCAAAAGATAGGAAATATTGTAGGAGCGAGCTCGCTCGCGATGGACTGGAGAACGCCGCACCGTATCAGGCTTGCAGCGTTATCGTTGGCGACCATCGCGAGCGGGCTCGCTCCTACAGGGGGAGATATCAGCTCAGCGCTTTTTCAATTGCGTGGACGATGGTCGGATCATCCGGTGCCGTGCGCGGCGAGAACCGAGCCAGTACACGGCCGTCCTTGCCCAGCAGGAACTTCTCGAAGTTCCAGGTGATATCGCCGGGGAATTCCGCGCCCTCGCCCGCCAGCAGGCGATACAACTGATGACGTTCGTGCCCGTTGACTTCCAGCTTGCTGGACAACGGAAAGGTCACGCCATAGTTGAGGCTGCAGAAATCCTTGATCTCTTGTTCGGTCCCCGGTTCCTGCCCGGCAAACTGGTTGCACGGCAGGCCCAATACACTGAAACCTTTAGCCTTGTATTGCTGGTAGAGGTTTTCCAGCGCTGCGTATTGAGGGGTCAAGCCGCATTTGGAGGCGACGTTGACCACAAGTACGACTTGGCCCTTGAAAGGCGCCAGAGGTAGCTCCTGACCATCCAGGGCTGTCAATTTAAGGTCGTGAAAAGCACTCATGACGTACTCCAGATTCCCGTGTTCTTCTCGAAACAGCCACTTGGCGGTGTCGTCAGGGACGGCCGCAGACTAAAAAGGCGCCCTCGGGGCGCCTCTCCAGTTATCTGAGCTTAGCGCAGAAATCAGTGGTGATGGCCACCTTCGCCATGGACGTGGCCATGAGCGATTTCTTCCTGGCTGGCGTCACGGATGGCAACGATCTTGACCTGGAAATTCAGGCGCTGACCGGCCAACGGGTGGTTGCCGTCAACGGTCACGTCGTCACCGTCCAGATCACGGATGGTCACGATCTGCATCTGGCCGTCCGGAGCGGAAGCGTGGAACTGCATGCCCACTTCCAGCTCGTCGACGCCTTCGAACATGCTACGGCTCAGGGTGCTGACCAGTTCGGCAGCGTACTCGCCGTAAGCGTCTTCCGGTTCAACGGCTACAGTCAGTTCGTCGCCGACAGCCTTGCCTTCCAGAGCCTTTTCCAGGCCCGGGATGATGTTGCCTGCGCCTTGCAGGTAGACCAGCGGCGCGCCGCCGGCGGAGCTGTCGATGACCTCACCAGCGTCGTTGGTCAGGGTATAGTCGATGGAGACAGCCTTATTGGCGGCGATCAGCATGGGGCGAGACCTTTTGCATAAGAAGATTGAAAGGCCAAGTTTAGCGAAGCAATCGACCGAAAGCGAACACAACCCGGACAAACGGGATTCGACGGTCACAGGCTTCCATCAGGACGAGGACGGCCACTGGGTGGCCGAGCTTTCCTGCGGCCATAGCCAACACCTGCGGCACCAGCCACCCTGGCAATCGCGCGCCTGGGTCATGGACCCTGCACAGCGCCAGGAAAAAATCGGCCAACCCTTTGATTGTGGTTGGTGCGCACAAGGCTCGGTTAGCGATAACCTTGGCGACTGAATTTCGGTAGATCGCCAGCTATAGGCGTTCACCTTTGCCATGCACCTCCAGAGAATCCGCATGCAAACTTTTTTTATCGCGCCCACCGATTTTGGTGTGGGTCTGACCTCCATCAGCCTCGGGCTGGTGCGTACCCTTGAGCGCGCCGGGCTCAAGGTCGGCTTTTTCAAACCGATTGCCCAGCCGCATCCGGGCGACACGGGCCCGGAACGTTCCACCGAACTCGTGGCGCGTACCCACGGCCTGAAGCCGCCTCAGCCACTGGGCCTGGCCCATGTCGAGCGCATGCTTGGCGATGGTCAGCTCGATGAGTTGCTCGAAGAAATCATCACCCTGTATCAGCAGGCTGCCATCGGCAAGGACGTGCTGATCGTCGAAGGTATGGTGCCGACCCGTAGCGCCAGTTACGCCGCGCGGGTCAACCTGCACCTGGCCAAGAGCCTCGACGCCGAGGTGATCCTGGTCTCGGCACCGGAAAACGAAGTGCTGACCGAGCTCTCCGGTCGCGTCGAGTTGCAGGCGCAATTGTTCGGCGGCCCGAAAGACCCGAAAGTCCTCGGCGTGATCCTCAACAAGGTCAAGACCGAGGAAAGCATGGAGGCCTTTGCCACCCGCCTGAAGGAGCATTCGCCACTATTGCGCAGCGGCGATTTCCGCTTGCTCGGCTGCATTCCATTCCAGCCGGAACTGAACGCCCCGCGCACCCGCGACGTCGCTGACCTGATGGGCGCGCAAGTGCTCAACGCCGGTGACTATGAAACCCGACGCATGACCAAGATCATCATTTGCGCCCGCACCATGCGCAACACCGTGGAGCTGCTCAAGCCCGGCGTGCTGGTGGTGACCCCCGGCGACCGCGACGACATCATCCTCGCCGTCAGCCTCGCGGCCCTGAACGGCGTGCCGCTGGCCGGCCTGCTGCTGACCAGCGACACCCTGCCCGACCCGCGCATCATGGACCTGTGCCGCGGCGCCCTGCAGGCCGGGTTGCCGGTGCTGTCGGTGAGTACCGGCTCCTACGACACCGCCAACCTGCTCAATGGCCTGAACAAGGAAATCCCCATCGATGACCGCGAGCGCGCCGAGATCATCACCGATTTCATCGCCGGCCACCTCGATGCCAACTGGCTGCATCAGCGCTGCGGTACACCGCGCGAGATGCGTTTGTCGCCAGCGGTGTTCCGCTATCAATTGATCCAGCGCGCCCAGGCGGCCAACAAGCGCATCGTGTTGCCCGAAGGCAGCGAACCGCTGACCGTGCAGGCCGCCGCGATCTGCCAGGCCCGCGGCATCGCTCGCTGTGTGTTGCTGGCCAAGCCCGAGGACGTGCAGGCCGTCGCCCGCGCACAGGGCATCGAGCTGCCGCCAGGCCTGGAAATCATCGACCCGGACTCGATCCGCGAGCGCTATGTCGAGCCCATGGTCGCGCTGCGCAAAAGCAAAAGCCTCAACGCGCCGATGGCCGAGCAACAACTGGAAGACACCGTGGTGATCGGTACCATGATGCTGGCCCTGGATGAAGTCGACGGACTCGTCTCGGGCGTGATCAACACCACCGCCAACACCATCCGCCCCGCCCTGCAACTGATCAAGACCGCGCCTGGCTGCACCCTGGTGTCGTCGGTGTTCTTCATGCTGTTTCCGGAAGAGGTGCTGGTCTACGGCGATTGCGTGATGAACCCGCACCCAAGCGCCAGCGAACTGGCCGAGATCGCCCTGCAAAGCGCCGACTCGGCGGCGGCATTCGGCATCACCCCACGGGTGGCGATGATCAGCTACTCCAGCGGCGAATCGGCCAGCGGTGAAGAGGTCGAGAAAGTCCGCGAAGCCACCCTGCTCGCCCACGAACAACAGCACTCGCTGCTGATCGACGGCCCGTTGCAGTACGACGCCGCCGCCAACGAAAGCGTGGCCCGGCAATTGGCGCCGAACAGCCAGGTGGCCGGTCGTGCCACGGTGTACGTGTTCCCCGACCTCAACACCGGCAACACCACCCACAAGGCTGTGCAGCGCAGCGCCGACTGCGTCAGCCTCGGGCCGATGCTGCAAGGCCTGCGCAAACCGGTGAACGATTTGCCGCGCGGCGCGCAGGTCGATGACATCGTCTACACCATCGCCCTGACCGCGATTCAAGCCGCCAACCGACCTATGGATGTGTAAATGCTGGATTTTCTACCCGCCCCGTTGCGCGGCGTGATCGCCGCGCTGCTGTTGGCACTCAACACGATTTTGCTCTGCTCGTTCCTGTTCTGCGTGGCGCTCGTCAAGGTCTTGCCGTTCGCCCTCACCCAACGCCTCGCCGGCTGGCTGATGAGCCATACCCATGAAGCCTGGATCAGCCTCAACAAAGGCTGGATGAACCTGGTCCGTCGCACCCGCTGGCACATCAGCGGCCTGCAAGGCCTGGACTATCAGCACTCGTACCTGATCACCAGCAACCACCAGAGCTGGGTCGACATCCTGGTGCTGCAATACGTACTCAACCGGCGCATCCAACCGTTGAAGTTCTTTCTCAAGCAGGAGCTGATCTGGGTTCCGGTGATCGGCCTGGCCTGGTGGGCACTGGGCTTCCCGTTCATGAAGCGCTACTCCAAGGCATACCTGGAGAAGCACCCGGAAAAGAAAGGCAAGGACCTGGAAACCACCCGCAAGACCTGTGCGAAATTTCGCGACAATCCGGTGGGCATTTTCAACTTCGTCGAAGGCACGCGCTTCACCGAGGGCAAGCATGCCCAGCAGCAGTCACCGTTCAAGTATTTGCTCAAGGCAAAGGCCGGTGGCATTGCCTTCGTGCTGGATGCCATGGGCGAACAACTGGAGTCGATCGTCAACGTGACCATCCACTATCCGGCAGGTCGTCCTGGCTTCTGGGATTTACTGTGCGGCAACGTCGCGGACGTGGTGGTGCACTTTGAAGAGCTGAAGATTCCGCCGCAGTTCATTGGCAAGAACTACGACCAGGACGGGGAATACCGCCTGCAGTTCCAGGGCTGGATCAATCAGATGTGGCAGGACAAGGATGCGTTGCTTGCGCAGATGCATCGGGAATTTCCAGCAAAGTAATCAGGTGTCTGTTATGGCCTCATCGCTGGCAAGCCAGCTCCCACAGGGACCGTGCCGTTCACAAATTTTGCGAACACCCTCAAAACTTGGGGAGCGGGCTTGCCAGCGAAGGCGTTTTCAACAACACAAAAAACCCGCCGATGATCGCTCACTGGCGGGTTTTTCATTTCCGGCTAAGACTTAGATCGCCCCACGCTCACGCAGCAGACTCAGCACTTGCTTGACGCCTTCTTCCAGCGAAACGGAGCTCAGTTCCAAGCGATGAAGCTGACGATTACCCACACACCAGCGCACTCTTAAGTTCAGCCTGACTCGGGCTTGTCGCTTAAGACTGTCGAATATCCAGTTGGTTTTTACTGAAAATCTGAAGACAAAAATCAGGAACAGACAACTTATATATGGATTTCGCTACACATAACCATCACTTCCCCCAGTACAGCATCCATACTCATCACCGCTGTCATCAGAGCCATCATTAATCTCAAGCGGCCCGATAGTTACAACTGGGATAACATCAGGAGGAGCCGGTAAAACAGGAGATATTGGTATATATAGCCCTCCACCGCCTATATTTTCATCGAAAACAGGTACCGCTGAGGGCTGTAGCTCTCCGGTTTCAGATATCCAATTACAGGAAAGCATCTGATTGCCGTAGACATCCCTCAAAGTGTTTTTGTGGACAATTTGCATATCCGGCGCACATACATAGTCAAGGTAGTTTTCCAACCCTTTATCGTTGAAGAAATTTTTGGTATTTGTCGCAATAGCACCAAGCACTTCTGAATTATAAATCGAATATATACCGGTGCCGATAGCTACAACACTTAAGGTAGCAACAACCGAAAATGGCGCCGCTAGCAAAACTGCCATGGTTGCAATCACCCCTGCAACATTACCAACCAGACTGACAACGTCACCCGTCTTGATTTCGCGCCCATCTCTGAAGTCGACCCCTATTTTCAGAAAAGTTATCGTACCGGCGACTATATTGGCCGGCATATTTACAATCGGTACATAAGGACCTGCTAATTTTGTCACCGAGGTAACACTCGCTATCACAGCACCGGTCTGCACCGACTGACTCAGCAACACCATTCCAGTTCCGTTGACTAAAAACTGATCTGATACTGCAGTCGCCCCCGAGCCAATAGTCACACCATCATTGACGACAGCTACAAATATTTCGGCTTTCCCGGCCATATACTACTCCTTAATCACAGTTTTGAACGCAAGCGTCATCCTTACCTGATCACACTTTACTGAAGGCGATCTCGCCGCATGTGGAACTCGCCCGTCAAAAATCACCACACGCCGCGATTTTGGAAGTACTGATTTAATAATATTTTCTTTTTTGTCATCGTAGAATACGAGTTCACCTCCCCAGGATGTTGGCCAGTGCTCATTACAAAACACGATCACTGTCATCCCTGGATGCGTCTTGTTATCCCGATGTATAATCGTGTCTTGCCCAAATGTTTGCCCATTTGCATAAACACCTAATAACGTGATTTTGAAATCATGTAATATTGATAACCTTTCCCAGAAGCCGACAAGAAAACGCCAAGATTCACTTCTGTCTAATTCGTCTAAACATGACTTCCGATCCGGCCGACCTTTACCCGCAATAAAAACATGCCAACAAGGCCTAACAAATGGAAGCTCCTCATAATTTGGCCAGTTGTATCTCCAAACGGCGCTCTTGAGTTGAACATTTATGCACTCCTCTTCCCCTTGAGTTAAAAAATCGTCAATTACAAATATCTCATCATCAATCTTATTTATTTTCACAAGCCATCCTTTTCGCTGCACACCTATTCCAAACACCAGTCAAAAAAATAATATAAAGGAAATACAACGATGAAATAAATAACAAAGAAAGCACAAAGTAATTATCGATATTAACTGAGCTAGCCCAGCGCAATATATCTTGACGACTTATCAACAACCCATAATCTTCATCATATACTCCCCAAACAAATTTTTTACTTTCGTCAGTATCTACTGCCACCCACAACCTTCTTGGCTTATCAAAGTCCGTGTACATAACATCACGATTCGAAGCCTCAATGATATATTTGTAAGCAGCGTCATCAGCTCCAACCCTCAGATACAAAAAAGATGTTGTCTTTGAAGCTTGTGAATACCCCCTATATACAAAAGCATCTTTCATAACTAACTTATCAGGAACCGGAGGAACTTCTATCAACCTACTATAAATACAAAGAGAAAAAACAAGATACAACAACAGAACAATTACACAGAAAATGATCTCAAAAGCACTAGAAACATAACCAACCGGAACGGGAAAAAATTTATTTCGCACACCTTGATCCTCAAGCGCAAGCTTACTTTTTAAGCAATCACCGACTTCCTTGCAATTGCTCGACTTGATACAATCTGCGCAAAAACACATCTACCCTGTTGCAAACACTATTCTCATTTACAAAACAATAAAACTTCATAACTTCCGACTTTCTTGTAGTCCATTTCCGGTCAAGGATTCTGACTATTCCTTCTGACTTTAGATTTTCAGAGGCTTCCTGGTTCTGGGATCTGCTATGTGGATACGTGAAAGACGTGGTGGTGCATTTTCAGCAACTGAACATTCCGCTGCAGTTCATCGGCAAGAATTACGATCAGGACGGCGAGTACCGATTGCAGTTCCAGGGTTGGATCAATCAGTTGTGGCAGGACAAGGATGCGTTGCTGGAACAGATGCATCGCGAGTATCCAGCGAAGTATTGAGGTGCCTGTACCGGCTCTATCGCTGGCCAGCTCCCACAGTGAGCTGCAGTGAATACAAATACTGTGTACGACCGAGAAACCTGTGGGAGCTGGCTTGCCAGCGATAGCAATCTAGAGGCAACAAAAAACCCGCAGACAATCACTTGTCTGCGGGTTTTTCATTTCCGGCTAGCGCTTAGATCGCACCACGCTTGCGCAGCAGAGCCAGCACCTGCTTGACGCCTTCCTCCAGCGACACGGACTGGGTGTCGATCACCAGATCGGCATCCAGCGGCACGTCGTACGGGAAGGACTCGCCCGGGATGTTATCCCCAGCCGCCGCGTACAAGCCTTGCGGATCACGCTCGGCGCAGACCGTTGGCGAAGCCTGGACGTAGACCGTCAGCAGACGCTCCTTGCCGATCAGTTCCCGGGCCTGCTCACGACCTTCGGCACTCGGCGCAACGAACGCCGCCAGGGTCAGCAGACCCGCTTCGTTGAACTGACGCGCAACGTGCGCGGCACGACGCCAGTTCTCGGTACGTCCGGCGCGATCCTGTGGCAGACCTTTGTTGAGGTCGTGACGCAGGTTCTGGCCATCGAGTACGAACACCGCACGACCCAGGTCGAACAACTTGCGTTCAACCGCATACGCCAAGGTGCTTTTGCCCGCGCCCGACAAGCCGCTGAACAACACGGTAGCCGGTTGCTGGCCGAAGCGCTGTGCGCGTTCTTCGGTGGCGACGTGGGCCAGTTTGCCGTGGTGCGTACTGGTGCCATGGGCCAAAGGCTGGGCGACGATCATGCCGGCGCCAACGGTGCCATTGGTCAGGCGGTCGATGATGATAAAGGCGCCGGTGGTGCGGTTGCTGTCGTAACCGTCGAGGGCAATCGGCGCATCGAGCGCGATCTTGACCTTGCCGATTTCGTTCAGTTGCAACGAGCTGGCCGGGCCTTCTTCGAGGGTGTTGACGTCGACCTTGTTGACGATGCTGGCAATGGAGCCAGGCACGTAACTGGTGGCGCGCTTGATGTCGTATTTCTTGCCCGGCAGCATCGGCTCTTCAGCCATCCATACCAGCATGGCCTCGAAGCTGTCGGTCACCGGCGGCACGTTGTCGGCGTGAACCAACAGGTCACCACGGGAGATGTCGATTTCGTCTTCCATGGTCAGCGTGACAGCCTGACCAGGACCTGCGTGCTCCAGCTCACCTTCGAAGGTGACGATGGATTTCACGCGGCTGCTCTTGCCCGACGGCAGCACCACGACTTCGTCGCCTTTCTTGACGATGCCGCTGGCCAGCGTACCGGCGAAGCCACGGAAGTTCAGGTTCGGACGGTTGACGTACTGCACCGGGAAACGCAGGTCGGTGAAGTTGCGATCGCCCGCCACTTCCACGGTCTCGAGGATTTCCATCAGCGACTGACCGGTGTACCACGGCGAACGCTCGGACTTGTTCACCACGTTGTCGCCCTTCAAGGCGGACATCGGCACGAAGTGCATGCTGGTGGGCTTCAACTTCAAGCCTTCGGCGAACTGCAGGTAGTCGGCCTTGATCGACTCGAACACGCCCTGGTCGAAGTCCTTGAGGTCCATCTTGTTGATGGCCACGACTATGTGCTTGATACCCAGCAGGGAGGCGATGAAGCTGTGGCGACGGGTCTGGGTCTGCACGCCGTAGCGGGCGTCGACCAGGATGATCGCCAGGTCACAGGTGGAAGCACCGGTAGCCATGTTACGGGTGTACTGCTCATGGCCGGGGGTGTCGGCAATGATGAATTTGCGCTTGGCGGTGGAGAAGTAGCGGTACGCGACATCGATGGTGATGCCCTGCTCGCGCTCCGCCTGCAAGCCGTCGACCAGCAACGCCAAGTCGATGTCTTCACCGGTGGTGCCGACTTTTTTCGAGTCGCGGGTGATCGCTTCCAGGTGATCTTCGTAGATCATCTTGGAGTCGTGCAGCAGGCGCCCGATCAGGGTGCTCTTGCCGTCGTCGACGTTACCGCAGGTCAGAAAGCGCAGCAGCTCTTTACGTTCGTGCTGGCCCAGGTAGGCGAGGATGTCCTCGCTGATCAAATCAGATACGTGCGACATGACAACCCCTTAGAAATAACCCTGACGTTTTTTGTCTTCCATCGAGCCTGCGCCATCGTGGTCGATGACACGGCCCTGGCGCTCGGAAGTTCGCGTCAGGAGCATTTCCTGAATGATGTCCGTGAGGCTTTCGGCCTCGGACTCCACCGCGCCCGTCAACGGGTAGCAACCAAGGGTACGGAAACGCACTTTCTTTTTGACGATGCGCGCTTTGTCTTCATCGCTCAGGTGCTCGAGGATGCGCTCGTCGTCGATCATGATCAGCGTGCCGTTCTTCTCGATGACTTCACGCTCGGCGGCGAAGTACAACGGGACGATCGGGATGCCTTCCAGGTAGATGTACTGCCAGATGTCCAACTCGGTCCAGTTCGACAACGGGAATACACGAATGGATTCGCCCTTGTTGACCTTGCCGTTGTAGACGTTCCACAGCTCTGGACGCTGGTTCTTCGGGTCCCAGCGGTGCTTGCTGTCGCGGAACGAGTACACGCGCTCTTTGGCGCGGGATTTCTCTTCATCGCGACGGGCGCCGCCGAAAGCTGCGTCGAAACCATGCTTGTCGAGTGCCTGCTTGAGGCCCTCGGTCTTCATGATGTCGGTGTGCTTGGCGCTGCCGTGGGTGAACGGGTTGATGTTCTGCGCCACGCCGTCCGGGTTGACGTGGGTGATCAGGTCCAGGCCCAGCTCGGCGACCATCTTGTCACGGAAGGCGTACATCTCCTGGAATTTCCAGCGAGTGTCGACATGCATCACCGGAAACGGCAGCTTGCCCGGGAAGAACGCCTTGCGTGCCAGATGCAGCATCACGGCGGAGTCTTTACCGATGGAGTACAGCATCACCGGGTTGTCGAACTCGGCGGCCACCTCGCGGATGATGTGGATGCTTTCCGCCTCCAGCTGTTTCAGATGCGTCAGTTTGTCGACCATGGCTACTCACGAAAGCTTTCTTATGAACGGCCAGCGGGCCGTGTTCGAGCGGGGATCCTAGCACAGCGACCTCTTCTAATCAGGACGCCAACTAGATCGAAAGAGCATATGAATATGCCCCCGCGTTTGGGCGAAACGCGTTCCCCCCGTAGGAGCGAGCCTGCTCGCGATGAGCCTGAGAACACCGCGGGGTGTCAGGCTCCCAGCGTTATCGTTGACGACCATCGCGAGCAGGCTCGCTCCTACAGGGATGCGTTTCAGATCGGATTCGGGCAATCGATGAAGATGTGCTCCAGCGCAAAGCGTCGCGCCAGGTAATCCCCCAGCGCCTGAACGCCGTAGCGCTCGGTGGCATGGTGACCGGCGGCGATGAAACTGATGTCGTTTTCCCGGGCACTGTGGAAGGTTTGCTCGGAAGCCTCGCCGCTGAGGTAGAGGTCAACGCCGGCCGAAATGGCCTGATCGATGTAACCCTGGCCGCCACCGGTGCACCAGCCGACGCGGCGAATCATGGCACTGCCTTCGATCAGCAACGGCTCACGCCCCATGACTTCCTGGACGCGACGGGCGAAATCCCGGGGCATCATCGGTTCATTCAGCGAGCCGACCAGGCCGACAATCTTCAGGTTGTCCTGGTCCAGCGGGCCTTCGACGGTGATGTCGAGCTGCCGTGCGAGCTGCACGTTATTGCCGACATCCGGGTGCAGATCCAGCGGCAGGTGATAGGACAACAGGCTGATATCGTGCTTGAGCAGGGTCTTCAAGCGGCGCTGCTTCATGCCGGTGATGCACGGGTTCTCGCCCTTCCAGAAGTAGCCATGATGCACCAGCACCAGGTCGGCATTGGCCTCCACGGCGGCATCGAGCAAAGCCTGGCTGGCGGTGACGCCACTGACAATGCGCATCACTTGCGGACGGCCCTCGACCTGCAGGCCGTTGGGGCAGTAATCGGCGATTTTGGCGCTGTTGAGGTAACGGTCGGCTTCTTCGACGAGGGTGCTCAGGGCGACGGCCATAAAAGACTCCTAAATATCCCGTTCAGAGGCGCGTGCGGCCTCGTATAATGCGCGTCATTATGAGCGGTCTCATACCGCCTGCAACTCTCTCAGGACGTGCTTAATGCTCAAGGCGCTGCGTTTTTCCGGCTGGCCGCTGTTGGCCGGCGTGCTTGTCGCTCTTTTGATAATCCAGCGTTACCCCGAATGGGTCGGGCTCCCGAGCCTCGACGTCAACCTGCAGCAGGCGCCGCAAACCACCAGCATGCAGCAGGGTCCGGTGTCCTATGCCGACGCCGTGACCACCGCCGCGCCGTCGGTGGTGAACCTCTACACCACCAAAGTCATCAACAAACCCAACCATCCGTTGTTCGAAGATCCGCAGTTCCGGCGCTTCTTCGGCGATAACTCGCCCAAGCAGAAACGCATGGAATCGAGTCTCGGCTCCGGCGTGATCATGAGCCCGGAAGGCTACATCCTGACCAACAACCACGTGACCAGCGGCGCCGACCAGATCGTGGTGGCGCTCAAGGACGGCCGGGAAACCCTGGCGCGGGTGATCGGCAGCGACCCGGAGACTGACCTCGCGGTTCTGAAAATCGACCTGAAAAACCTGCCGTCAATCACCGTGGGGCGCTCCGACAACATCCGCATCGGCGACGTCGCGCTGGCCATCGGCAACCCGTTCGGCGTCGGCCAGACCGTGACCATGGGCATCATCAGCGCCACCGGTCGCAACCAGCTGGGCCTGAACAACTACGAAGACTTCATCCAGACCGACGCCGCCATCAACCCCGGCAACTCCGGCGGTGCGCTGGTGGATGCCATTGGCAACCTGACCGGCATCAACACGGCGATCTTCTCCAAGTCCGGCGGCTCCCAGGGTATCGGTTTCGCGATTCCGGTGAAGCTGGCGATGGAAGTGATGAAGTCGATCATCGAGCACGGCCAGGTGATTCGTGGCTGGCTGGGTATCGAAGTGCAGCCGCTGACCCAGGAATTGGCCGAATCGTTCGGTTTGTCCGGGCGCCCGGGCATTGTCGTGGCGGGGATTTTCCGCGATGGCCCGGCACAGAAGGCCGGCCTGCAACTGGGTGATGTGATTCTTGCCATCGATGGCGAACCGGCCGGAGATGGCCGACGCTCGATGAATCAGGTGGCGCGGATCAAACCGACCGACAAGGTCACGATCCAAGTGATGCGCAACGGCAAGGAGCTCAAGCTGACCGCGGAAATTGGCTTGCGTCCGCCACCGGCACCGGTCAAAGAGAAAGAAGAAGAGTAAGCAGGCGAAACAAACCCCTGTGGGAGCGGGCTTGCTCGCGAAGAACGTTAACGCGGTACATCAACTACACCGCATTATCGTTCTTCGCGAGCCAGCCCGTTCCCACAAGGGGATAGAGGTGGTTTAGAGGTCGCCCAGGCCGTCGATCAACGCCTGGTTCTGCTCTGGCGTACCGATGGAAATCCGCAGGAACTGGGCAATCCGCTCCTGCTTGAAGTGCCGGACGATCACACCTTGCTCACGCAACTTCGCCGCAAGCCCCGCCGCATCGTGCCGGGGGTGACGGGCGAAAATGAAGTTCGCCGCCGATGGCAGTACTTCAAAACCCTTCTCCTCAAGCTGCGCAACGACCTTCTCGCGATTCTCGATCACCAACCGACAGGTCTTGTCGAAATATTCGCGATCCTCGAACGCGGCAGCGGCGCCGACATTCGCCATGCGGTCCAGCGGATAAGAGTTGAAGCTGTTCTTGATCCGCTCCAGCGCCTCGATCAGGTCCGGATGCCCGACCGCCAGGCCAACCCGCAGGCCGGCCAGGGAGCGGGACTTGGACAGGGTCTGGGTCACCAGCAGGTTCGGGTAACGATCGACCAGGGTGATCGCCGTCTCGCCGCCGAAATCGATGTAGGCCTCGTCCACCACGACCACCGAATCCGGGCTGGCCTTGAGAATCTGCTCCACCGCTTCCAGCGCCAGCAGGCAGCCGGTCGGGGCGTTCGGGTTGGGGAAAATGATCCCGCCGTTCGGCCTGGCGTAGTCCGCCGGGCTGATCTGGAACTGCTCATCCAGTGGCACCGCGTCGAACTTGATACCGTACAACCCGCAGTAGACCGGGTAGAAGCTGTAGCTGATGTCCGGGAACAACAGCGGCTGATCGTGCTGCAGCAAACCGTGGAAGATGTGCGCCAGTACTTCATCGGAACCGTTGCCAAGGAAAACCTGGTTACCCTGCACGCCGTAGTATTTGGCGACCGCGTTCTTCAGCAGATCGCTGTTCGGGTCCGGGTACAGGCGCAGGTTGTCATTGAGTTCGGTTTGCATCGCGGCCAAGGCTTTCGGCGATGGACCGTACGGGTTTTCGTTGGTGTTGAGCTTTACCAGTTTTGCCAGCTTCGGCTGCTCACCCGGGACGTAAGGCACCAGATTCTTGACGAACGGGCTCCAGAATTTACTCATGTTCAGTTCCCCTGCTTGTCGTCAACGATGCGATATTCGGCACTACGGGCGTGGGCGGTCAGCGACTCGCCACGGGCCAGCACGGAAGCGGTCTTGCCCAACTCGGAAGCGCCCTGCTCGGAACAGAAGATGATCGACGAGCGCTTCTGGAAGTCGTACACACCCAGCGGCGAAGAGAAGCGCGCAGTGCCAGAGGTCGGCAACACGTGGTTCGGGCCTGCGCAGTAATCACCCAGGGCTTCGGACGTGTGGCGACCCATGAAGATCGCGCCGGCGTGGCGGATCTGCGGCAGCCAGGCTTGCGGATCGGCAACCGACAACTCGAGGTGCTCCGGCGCGATGCGGTTGGCCACTTCGATGGCCTGCGCCATGTCGCGCACCTTGATCAACGCACCTCGGCCATTGATCGAGGTTTCGATGATCGCGGCACGCTCCATGGTCGGCATCAGCTTGGTGATGCTGGCGGCGACCTTGTCGAGGAACTCGGCGTCGGGGCTGACCAGAATGGCCTGGGCGTCTTCGTCGTGTTCGGCCTGGGAGAACAGGTCCATGGCGATCCAGTCCGGATCGGTCTGGCCGTCGCACACCACGAGGATCTCGGAAGGACCGGCGATCATGTCGATGCCGACCTGGCCAAATACGTGGCGCTTGGCAGTGGCGACATAGATGTTGCCCGGACCGACGACCTTGTCGACCTTCGGCACGCTCTCGGTGCCGTAAGCCAATGCGGCAACGGCTTGAGCGCCACCGATGGTGAATACGCGGTCGACGCCGGCGATGCAGGCAGCGGCCAACACCAGCTCGTTGATTTCACCGCGCGGGGTCGGAACGACCATGACCACTTCGGTGACGCCGGCGACCTTGGCCGGAATCGCGTTCATCAACACCGACGAAGGGTACGACGCCTTGCCGCCCGGTACGTATAGACCGGCGCGGTCCAGCGGCGTGACTTTCTGACCCAGCACCGTGCCGTCGGCCTCGGTGTAGCTCCAGGAGTCCTGCTTCTGTTTTTCGTGGTAGCTGCGCACACGAGCGGCGGCAACCTCCAGGGCTTCGCGCTGAGGCACGGAGATGCGGGTGAGCGCCAGTTCCAGACGCTCGCGCGGCAGGATCAGGTCGGCCATGGACTTCACGTCCAGCCCATCGAACTGGCGGGTGAAGTCCACCAGTGCCGCGTCGCCACGCTCACGCACGGCCTTGATGATGTCCAGCACCCGCTGATTGACCGAGTCGTCAGACACACTTTCCCAGCTCAACAGATGATCCAGATGATGCGCGAAATCCGGGTCAGCAGCGTTGAGTCGGCGAATTGCAGTCGGTGCGGTCATAGCGAGAGCCTCATAGGAATGGCAAAAACTCAGGCGCCCGAAGCTAGCACTCCATCCGCTTGGGCACCTGAGAATTCTGGCTATGAGGCGGATAGACGGGCGCGACTTAGCGTCGCGCAGGTGAATCAGCCGCGGTGTCGAGACTCCACTGCCTTGCGCAGGGTGTCGATCAACGCCTGGATACGGGCGTGCTGCATTTTCATCGAAGCCTTGTTGACGATCAGACGGGAGCTGATGGCCGCGATGAAATCCTGTGGCTCCAGGCCGTTGGCCCGCAGCGTGTTACCGGTGTCGACCACGTCGATGATCTTGTCCGCCAGGCCGATCAGCGGCGCCAGCTCCATCGAACCGTAGAGCTTGATGATGTCAACCTGACGGCCCTGCTCGGCGTAGTAGCGCTTGGCAACATTGACGAACTTGGTAGCGATGCGCAGACGGCCCTTGGGCTCGACGGCGCCGACTTTACCGGCGGTCATCAGCTTGCACTGGGCAATTTGCAGGTCCAGCGGCTCGTACAGGCCCTGGCCGCCGTATTCCATCAGCACATCCTTGCCGGCGACGCCGAGGTCGGCAGCACCATGTTCGACATAGGTCGGTACATCGGTGGCACGCACGATCAGCAGACGGACATCGTCCTGAGTCGTGGGAATGATCAGCTTGCGGCTCTTGTCCGGATTCTCGGTCGGCACGATGCCCGCTTCAGCCAGAAGCGGCAAGGTGTCGTCAAGGATGCGGCCCTTGGACAGTGCGATAGTCAGCATGGGAAACGTCAGCCCTTAATCAGGAATCTTATGCCCGGTCGCAATCGGCGCCAGACACGCGTCGAGCCGAAAACCGGCTCGACTTACAACAATTCAACGGGCACTTCCCTGTGCCCATGCAGCGGTACTAGCCCGGAACGCGACGGATCTTGGCGCCCAGCATCTGCAGTTTTTCTTCGATGCACTCGTAGCCACGATCTATGTGGTAGATGCGATCGATCAGCGTGTCGCCTTCGGCGATCAGGGCCGAGATCACCAGGCTGGCCGAAGCACGCAGGTCGGTTGCCATCACTGGCGCGCCCTTGAGCTTTTCGGTACCGGTGACGATCGCGGTGTTGCCTTCGACCTGGATCTTGGCGCCCATGCGGTGCAGCTCGTAGACGTGCATGAAGCGGTTTTCGAAGATCGTCTCGATCACAGCGCCCGTGCCTTCGGCAATGGCGTTGAGGGAGATGAACTGCGCTTGCATGTCGGTCGGGAACGCCGGGTACGGAGCGGTCCGCACGTTAACGGCTTTCGGCCGCTTGCCATGCATGTTGAGCTCGATCCAGTCTTCGCCGGTGGTGATTTCGGCACCGGACTCGCGGAGCTTTTCCAGGACGGCTTCGAGGATGGTCGGATCGGTATCCTTGACCTTCACACGGCCACCGGTCACCGCCGCCGCCACCAGGTAGGTGCCGGTTTCAATGCGGTCGGGCATCACTTTGTAAGTGGTGGTGTGCAGACGCTCGACGCCATCGATGGTGATGGTATCGGTACCGGCACCGGAGACCTTGGCGCCCATGGCGTTCAGGAAGTTCGCCAGATCGACGACTTCAGGTTCGCGAGCGGCGTTGGCCAGGACGCTGCGGCCCTTGGCCAATGCTGCGGCCATCATGATGTTTTCGGTACCGGTCACGCTGACGGTATCGAAGAAGAAGTGCGCACCGCGCAGGCCGCCTTCAGGCGCCTTGGCCTTGATGTAGCCGCCTTCGACGTCGATGACCGCGCCCATGGCTTCCAGGCCGCGGATGTGCAGGTCAACCGGACGCGAGCCGATGGCGCAACCGCCAGGCAGTGCGACTTCGGCTTCACCGAAACGGGCAACCATCGGGCCCAGTACCAGGATCGATGCACGCATGGTTTTAACCAGTTCGTACGGAGCGATCAGGGTCTTGATGGTGCGCGGATCGATTTCGACGGCCAGTTTCTCGTCGATCACCGGCTCGATACCCATACGACCGAACAGTTCGATCATGGTGGTGATGTCGTGCAGGTGCGGCAGGTTGGCAACGGTCACGGGACCATCGCACAGCAGCGTGGCCGCCAGGATCGGCAGGGCAGAGTTCTTTGCCCCGGAGATGCGGATTTCGCCGTCAAGACGAGCACCGCCAGTAATAATCAATTTATCCATAAGAATCTCGACGCCCTTGGGCTCAGGTGCGCTCGGCCCAGGCCGCGCTGCTGAAAAATTTCATAGTGACCGCATGGATGCTGCCATCGGTGATCCATGGGTTCAAATGGGCATAGATCTGCTGCTGACGCTTCACCGGGCTCAACGCCGCCAGTTCATCGCTAATCACGTTCAGCTGGAAATTGCAGCCTTCGCCCTCGACTTCTACCAACGTTCCGGGCAGCTTTCCTTCTAGGAAGCTCTTCACTTCTACGGCCTGCATGCTCAACCTCAATCGGCGCCCTGTGCGCGCGGGTCGGACATCATACAAAAAAGCCCCGCGCCTGCGAACCCCGCCAAGCAGGACTCAGACGGGGGGCTTCTTTATAGATGCGGGTTAGGGATGCGCCAACAGCTCGGTCATCTCGCTGACCTGAGCGATTTCACGCATGTCTTCCGGCATTCCACGGACACTCAGCGCCTTGCCGGCCGCCTGAGCATCGCGGATGAAACACAGCAGTAACGACAAACCGACACTGCTGGACTTGGTCACCGCCGAGCAATCGACCACCAGCGCCGCGGCCTTGCTGGCCTTGATCAGCGCCTTGCCCTGCTCGCGCAGGCCAGGGCCGGTACGGTAATCCAGCACGCCGCTGAGTCGCAGCTCGCCCGCTTCGTCCATCCGGACTGCCGACTCACTCATTGGGCTGACTGCCCTGGTTTCTGGTCAGTGGCTTCCTTGGCCTTGGCGACTTCCCCGGCCCAACCATTGATGGTCTTGTCCAGGTCGTTGCCATTGCGCTGCATGGCGTCAGCGAACTGATCGCGGAACAGCTTGCCAATGTTGATGCCATTGATGATGACGTTACGCAGCTTCCACTCGCCATTGATCTTTTCAAGCGTGTACGACACTGGATAGATCGCGCCGCTGCTACCCTTGACGACCATGCCAACGCTGGTACGGTCGCCCGACTCGTCTTTGGCCGGCTCAACCGTGATGCCCTGGTTGTTGTACTCCAGCAAGGCATTGCCATAGAACTGGAACAGACCCTTCTTGAAGTTTTCCTCAAAGGTCTTCATTTGCGCAGGCGTGGCTTTGCGCGAGTACTTGACGGTCATGATGCTCTTGGAAATACCTTCGGCGTCCACGACAGGACCGACGATGGTGTTCAGTGCCGTATAGAAGTCCTGCGGGTCCTGCTTGTACTTCTCTTTGTTTGCAGCCAGGTCCGCGAGCATACGATTGGTTGTGTCCTGCACCAGATCGTGCGCCGAGGGCGCCGCTACGGCATGGGACACCAGCGGCAGTGCCGCGAGCAGTACCAACAGGCCACGTCGCAAGGTAGAGATCATTTATACGCTCCTCATTTGGCGTCTTTGCTAACGGTATTGAGCAGGAATTTACCGATCAGGTCCTCGAGCACCAGCGATGACTGCGTGTCATGGATGGTTCCACCATCCTTGAGCAGGGCGTCTTCCCCGCCCACACTGATACCGATGTACTTCTCGCCCAACAGGCCAGCGGTCAGGATAGATGCAGTTGAGTCCGCCGGCAGATTATCGATGCGTTTTTCCAGCTGCATGGTCACCCGACCGGTAAAACTGTCGCGATCCAGATCGATAGCCGTGACCTTGCCGATGGTCACACCGGCCATGGTCACCTTTGCTCTGACAGTCAAACCGGCGATATTGTCAAAGTAGGCGTAAAGTTTATAGGTGTCGGTGCTCGGGCTCGGGGACAGGCCACTGACCCGCAACGCCAACAAGAGCAAAGCCAGGATGCCAGCCAGCAAGAAAAGGCCGACACCGATTTCCAGGGTGCGGTTTTGCATCAGAAATCTCCAAACATCAAGGCGGTCAGAATAAAGTCCAGGCCGAGTACTGCCAACGAGGCATATACAACGGTCTTGGTGGTGGCACGACTGATCCCCTCGGAAGTGGGTTCGCAGTCATAGCCCTGGAATACGGCGATCCAGGTCACGACAAAGGCAAATACGATACTTTTGATGATCCCGTTGAGCACATCCTCGGAGAACGTCACGCTGTTCTGCATGTTCGACCAGTAGGAACCTTCATAGACCCCCAGCCAGTCGACAGCTACCCACGAGCCGCCCCAGATACCCACCACGCTGAAAATCATCGCCAGCACCGGCAAGGAAATGAAACCGGCCCACAAGCGTGGCGCGATGATGTACTTGAGCGGGTCGACCCCGATCATCTCCAGGCTGGACAACTGCTCGGTGGACTTCATGTTGCCGATTTCGGCGGTCAACGCCGAACCTGCGCGCCCGGCGAACAGCAAGGCGGTCACCACCGGCCCCAGCTCACGCAGCAGTGTCAGCGCAACCATCTGCCCGACAGCCTGCTCCGAACCATAGCTGGAAAGAATGTTGAAGCCCTGCAGCGCCAGCACCATGCCGATGAACACCCCGGAGACCACGATGATCACCAGGGACATCACGCCCACCGAATGCAACTGCTTGACCAGCAGCCCGAAGCCGCCACCGATACCGCCCCGACCGAGCAAGGCATGGAACAGGAACAGGGCCGAACGCCCGAACACCGCCAGCACATCGATGCCGGCCTGGCCGAAGCGGCGCACGCGTTCTATCAATGAAATTCTGCGCATCAGCGCTTCCCCAGAAGATCTGCGCGGTAATCCGTCGCTGGAAAGTGGTACGGAACCGGGCCATCGGGTTCACCCGTCATGAACTGCCGAATGCGCGGTTCATCCGAGTTCATCAGCTCGTCCGGGGTCCCCTGCCCCAACACCTGGCCATCGCCCACCACATAAATGTAATCGGCAATGCTCGCGGTCTCGGCCAGATCGTGGGACACCACGATGCTGGTGATGCCCAGCGCATCGTTGAGCAAACGAATCAGGCGCACCAGGACGCCCATGGCGATGGGGTCCTGGCCGACAAAGGGCTCGTCGTACATGAGGATCTGTGGATCGAGCGCAATCGCCCGGGCCAGCGCAACTCGGCGCTTCATGCCGCCGGAAAGCTCGTCGGGCATCAGATCGATGGCACCGCGCAAACCCACGGCCTGCAGCTTGAGCAGGACGATGTCGCGGATCATTTCTTCCGGCAGTTGCGTGTGAACCCGCAGCGGAAAAGCGACGTTCTCGAAGACATCGAGGTCGGTAAACAGTGCGCCGCTCTGAAACAGCACGCCCATATGCTTGCGCGCATCGAACAGGTCACTGCGCGACAGCTTTGGCAGGTTCTGGCCGTTGACCCAGACTTCGCCCTTGGTGGGGCGCAATTGGGCACCCATCAAACGCAAAAGCGTGGTCTTGCCGCACCCGGAAGGCCCCATGATGCCGGTGACCTTGCCACGCGGGATACGGATATCGACATTATTGAAAATGCTGCGCGCACCGCGCTTGAAGGACAGTCCCTTCAGCTCGACCGCGTAGGCGTTATCGGCACTCATCTAAACTCCTTGCGATGCAGCCTCTCACTCGGACGCCTGGCTTTCTGACGAAAGCACATACCTCCCGGGCAGGCCGAACTGGCGGCGAACTATATCACTGCAAAGGCTGCGCGCCCAAGGCCAAAGCCGAGTCATGTGCAACTGCATAACCGGTTAAAAGCCCCATTTAGAAGGTTTCGGGTAACAAGGAGTGACAATGCGCGACGAACTTGCGTGAGGGATTCGATCATAACCGCTATAATCGCCGCCTTTTCATCAGGCTATACGATTTCTGACATGAGCCAATCCAGCGACCTGATTCAATCTGCACAACGCACCATCCGCCTCGAGGTAGAAGCCGTACAAGGCCTGCTACCCCAAATCGACGCAGATTTCGTACGCGCTTGCGAGATGATTCTGGCCAGCAAAGGCCGCGTGGTCGTGGTCGGCATGGGCAAGTCGGGGCACATCGGCAACAAGATTGCCGCCACCCTGGCCAGCACCGGCACCACGGCCTTTTTTGTGCACCCGGCTGAAGCCAGCCACGGTGACATGGGCATGATTACCCGCGACGACATCATTCTGGCGCTCTCGAACTCCGGTTCCACCAATGAAATCGTGACCCTGCTGCCACTGATCAAGCGCCTGGGCATTCAGCTGATCAGCATGACCGGCAACCCTGGCTCGCCGCTGGCCAAGGCCGCCGAGGTCAACCTCAATGTTCACGTCGAGCACGAAGCCTGCCCGCTGAACCTGGCACCGACCTCGTCGACCACCGCCGCACTGGTCATGGGCGACGCCCTGGCAGTCGCGCTGCTGGAAGCCCGCGGCTTTACCGCCGAAGACTTCGCCTTTTCCCATCCAGGCGGCGCCCTGGGTCGACGCCTGCTACTGAAAGTGGAAAATGTCATGCACGCAGGCCAGGAACTGCCGCAGGTCCAGCGCGGCACCCTGCTCAAGGATGCCCTGATGGAAATGACCCGCAAGGGCCTGGGCATGACCGTCATTCTGGAAGCCGACGGCAAACTGGCCGGAATCTTCACTGACGGTGATTTGCGCCGCACACTGGACCGCAGCATCGATATCCACAGCGCCATCATCGACCAGGTCATGACGGCCCATGGCAAGACCGCACGCGCCGAGATGCTCGCCGCCGAAGCGCTGAAAATCATGGAAGACCATAAAATCAGCGCATTGGTCGTGGTCGACAGCGAAGACCGCCCGGTCGGCGCCCTGAACATGCACGACTTGCTGCGTGCAGGAGTAATGTAATGAGTGCGGACCTGCTGCAACGCGGCAAACAGATCAAGCTGGCGGTGTTCGATGTCGATGGCGTGTTGACCGATGGCCGCCTGTACTTCCTCGAAGACGGCAGCGAATTCAAGACGTTCAACACCCTCGATGGCCAGGGCATCAAGATGCTGATGGCCGCCGGCGTGCAGACCGCCATCATCAGTGGCCGCAAGACCCCGGTGGTCGAGCGGCGCGCCAAAAACCTCGGTATCCCGCATCTGTATCAGGGGCGCGAAGACAAACTGGTGGTGCTCGACGAGCTGTTGGCGCAACTCAACCTGAGCTACGAACAGGTGGCCTACCTCGGCGACGACCTTCCGGACCTGCCGGTGATTCGCCGCGTCGGCCTGGGCATGGCGGTGGCCAATGCCGCCAGTTTCGTGCGTAAACACGCTCACGGCATCACCCTCGCCCGTGGCGGCGAAGGTGCCGCTCGCGAATTCTGCGAATTGATCCTGCGCGCCCAGGACCGCCTCGACGCGGCCAATGCGGCGTACCTGTGAGCCCACTATGCTGAGCAAAAAATTTCGCAACACCCTGATGTTCACTTGCATCGCGGCTATATTTGCCGCGGCTGGCTACTGGAACATCAGCCCGGAACGTTTTCTCGACAAGCCGGTAACGCCGGTCGATGAAAGCATGATCGACTATTACGCCATCAACGCCCACAGCGTGCAGTACCTGCCGGACGGCAAGCTGCAATATGACCTGGTGTCCGACAAGGTCGAGCATCTGAAAGCGACCGAGGTGACACTGCTGACCAACCCTGACCTGAACGTGTTCCGCGGCACTGAATTCCCGTGGCACGTCCAGAGCTTGCGCGGTGAGGTCAACCCCGACGGCACCCAGGTCGAACTGATCGATGACGTACGCATCACGCGCTTCGACGAGAAAAACCGCAAGACCCTGATCACCAGCACCCGCATGACCGTGTTCCCGCAGCAGCAATATGCGCAGACAGAGCAAGACGTTAGAATCGACGGCGCTGGCGGTGTATCGACTGGCAAGGGAATGAAAGCGTATTTGAAAGAAAGCAGGATACACCTGCTATCGAACGTAAGAGGACAGTATGAGGCTCGTTAAAACCCTCCCGATTTTGCTCAGTCTGGGCGCAGCACTGGGAAGCGTGAGCGCCTGGGCTCTGCCGGAAGATCAACAGCAGCCTATCCGCATTCAGGCCGACGATGCCCAACTGGACGACAAGCAAGGTATTGCAACCTATAAGGGTGACGTGATCATCACCCAAGGCTCAATGAAGGTGACCGGCAACACCGTCACCATCACCCGCACGCCGACCGGTGACATCGATGTAGTGACCTCGGTAGGCAACCTGGCGTACTTCGAGCAACTGCAAACCGCTGGCGATCCCAAACCCGTCCAGGGCTGGGGCGTGACCATCCAGTATCACGCGGCACAAAACCGGGTCGTGCTGATTGACAAGGCAAAAGTTGTCGACAAGGACAACAACGTCACCCAGGGCGAGAAAATCGTCTACGACACAGTCAAGAAGCTGGCCAGCGCCGGGCGTGCCACCGGCAGCAAGGTGACCGAGTCGCGTCCGCGCATCGACATGGTGATCCAGCCGAAGAAGAAAACCGACGAGAAAAAGGCCCAGTAATGGCAACTCTGAAAGCTCAGCATCTGGCCAAGAGCTACAAGAGCCGCCAGGTCGTGCGTGATGTCAGCCTGTCCATCGACAGCGGTCAGATCGTCGGCCTGCTTGGCCCTAACGGCGCCGGCAAGACCACCTGCTTCTACATGATCGTCGGCCTGGTGCAGGCCGATCAGGGCCGCGTCCTGATCGATGACCTGGACGTCAGCCACCAGCCGATGCACGGCCGTGCAAAAGCCGGCATTGGCTACCTGCCGCAAGAAGCATCGATCTTCCGCAAACTGTCGGTGGCCGACAACATCATGGCCATCCTCGAGACCCGCAAGGAACTCGACAAGGCCGGTCGGCGCAAAGAGCTGGAAAGCCTGCTGCAGGAATTCCACATCAGCCACATCCGCGACAACCTCGGCATGAGCCTGTCCGGTGGTGAGCGCCGTCGCGTGGAAATCGCCCGCGCCCTGGCCACCAACCCGAAATTCATCCTCCTCGACGAACCCTTCGCCGGCGTGGACCCGATTTCGGTCGGAGACATCAAGCAGATCATTCACCACCTCAAGGCCAAAGGCATTGGCGTGCTGATCACGGACCACAACGTTCGTGAAACCCTGGATATCTGTGAAACCGCCTATATCGTCAATGACGGTCAACTGATCGCCGAAGGCGATGCCGAGACCATCCTGGCCAACCAACTGGTCAAGGAAGTGTACCTGGGCCATGAGTTCCGCCTGTAAACGCTGAGTCGTGCCCAGGCAGTCGCCTGGGCACGTGATCCGCGATACGCCAGCGTTTCATGCGAACAAGCGTGTTCAGCCCTCAAAAAGGGCAGCGCGGCAACACAATTTAATAGTTTTTTATTGTTACAGCGGTCTAGGCAAACCCTTCAGTTTCGGGCATATAATTTGCTTAAGTTTGGCGCCCCGGCGCCCTGTAGTGGATGGCGCATGTGCGCCGGCGAATAAGGTGTTAAGCCCCTGCCATGAAACCATCGCTAGTCTTGAGAATGGGCCAGCAGCTGACGATGACACCGCAGCTGCAACAGGCCATCCGCCTGCTCCAATTGTCGACCCTGGACCTGCAACAGGAAATCCAGGAGGCCCTGGAGTCCAATCCGATGCTCGAACGCCAGGAAGAAGGCGACGACTTCGACAATTCCGACCCCATGGCCGACAACGCCGAACAAAAACCCAACACCGACATCCAGGAACCCTCCTACCAGGAAACCGCCCCGACGGTTGACAGCCTCGATGAGGGTGACTGGAACGAGCGCATCCCCAACGAACTCCCCGTCGACACCGCGTGGGAAGACGTTTACCAGACCAGCGCCAGCAGCCTGCCCAGCAATGACGATGACGAGTGGGACTTCACCACCCGCACCTCTGCCGGTGAAAGCCTGCAAAGCCACTTGCTGTGGCAACTGAACCTGGCACCGATGTCCGACACCGATCGCCTGATCGCCGTGACCCTGATCGACTGCATCAACAATCAGGGCTACCTGGACGAAACCCTCGAGGAAATCCTCGAAGCCTTCGACCCGGAACTGGACATCGAACTGGACGAAATCGAAGCCGTCCTGCACCGCATCCAGCAATTCGAGCCCGCCGGCATCGGCGCCCGCAACCTGGGCGAATGCCTGCTGCTGCAATTGCGCCAGCTACCCGCCAAGACCTCTTGGCTGGCCGAGGCCAAGCGCCTGGTCACCGATTACATCGACCTGCTTGGCAGCCGCGACTACAGCCAGTTGATGCGCCGCATGAAGCTCAAGGAAGACGAGCTGCGCCAGGTCATCGAGCTGGTCCAGAGCCTCAACCCGCGCCCGGGCTCGCAGATCGAGTCCACCGAAGCCGAGTACGTCGTTCCTGACGTTATCGTGCGCAAGGACAACGAGCGCTGGCTGGTGGAGCTGAATCAGGAGTCGGTGCCACGGCTGCGGGTCAACGCCCAGTATGCCGGTTTCGTGCGCCGCGCCGACACCAGCGCCGACAACACCTTCATGCGCAATCAGTTGCAGGAGGCCCGCTGGTTCATCAAGAGCCTGCAAAGCCGCAATGAAACCCTGATGAAGGTTGCCACCCAGATCGTCGAGCATCAGCGCGGATTCCTCGAATATGGCGACGAAGCCATGAAGCCGCTGGTCCTGCATGACATCGCCGAAGCGGTCGGCATGCATGAGTCGACGATTTCACGGGTGACCACCCAGAAGTTCATGCACACCCCCCGGGGAATATATGAACTGAAATACTTTTTCTCCAGCCATGTCAGCACCTCCGAAGGCGGCGAATGCTCGTCCACGGCGATCCGCGCGATCATCAAAAAACTGGTTGCCGCGGAAAATCAGAAAAAGCCGTTGAGTGACAGCAAGATCGCTGGTTTACTGGAGGCACAAGGCATTCAGGTGGCTCGCCGCACCGTCGCCAAGTACCGCGAATCTTTGGGGATCGCGCCTTCGAGCGAACGTAAGCGGTTGATGTAGGGCCACGCCACAGCGTTCCAGTGGTAGATCATCTGATCTACCGCTTTATGCACTGGCAACGAAGGAGAAGCTGTATGCAAGTCAACATCAGTGGACACCAACTGGAAGTGACCGAACCTCTTCGCACCTACATCGGCGAAAAACTCGAACGATTGGAGCGACATTTCGACAAGATCACTAACGTACAGGTCACGATGACCGTCGAAAAGCTGAAGCAGAAAATCGAAGCCACGCTGCATATTCCCGGGAATGAAGTGGTCGCAAACGCGGAACATACTGATATGTACGCGGCGATCGACGCACTCACCGACAAGCTGGATAAACAACTCAAAAAGCATAAGGAAAAGACCCAGAGCCTCCTTCAGGGCGCAACCGGTCGTTAACACTCCCAACCCATGATCCGACTTGAAAGTATCCTGACCCCCGGCCGTTCCCTGGTGAACGTGCCGGGTGGCAGTAAAAAGAAAGCCCTCGAACAAATTGCCAATCTGATCGCCCGCGAAGTGCCGGCTCTGGAGATGCAAGATGTCTTCGAGGCTCTGATTGCCCGTGAAAAACTCGGTTCCACCGGTTTTGGCAACGGCATCGCTATTCCACATTGCCGTCTCAAGGGTTGTGTTTCGCCCATCAGTGCACTGATGCACCTGGACGCCCCTATCGATTTCGACGCCATCGACGGCGCACCGGTTGACCTGCTGTTCGTACTGCTGGTCCCGGAAGCCGCCACCGATGCGCACCTTGAGCTGCTGCGACAGATCGCCAGCATGCTCGACCGCAAGGAAGTTCGCGAAAAACTGCGTAGTGCTACAAGCAACGAAGCCCTGTATCAGGTTGTCCTGGACGAGCAAAACGGTCAGTAATCATGCGCTTGATCATCGTCAGTGGCCGTTCCGGCTCAGGTAAAAGTACCGCCCTCAACGTTCTTGAGGACAACGGCTACTACTGCATCGACAATCTGCCTGCCGGCCTGCTCCCGGAACTGGCCGAACGAGCGTTGATTCATACCGAGCTATTGCAGCCGTTGGTCGCCGTTTCCATTGACGCCCGCAACCTGCCCAGCCACCTGTCACGCTTCCCCGACCTGCTCGAGGAAGTCCGCAGCCGCCACATCCAGTGCGATGTCCTGTATCTGGACGCCGACGAAGAAACCCTGCTCAAGCGCTTCTCGGAAACCCGCCGACGTCACCCCCTGACCAACGCCAACCGCTCGCTGGCCGAAGCCATCAGCGTCGAGAGCGCCCTGCTCGGGCCGATTGCCGACCTCGCCGATCTCAAGATCAACACCACCAGCCTGAACCTGTACCAACTGCGCGACGCCATCAAGCTGCGCCTGTTGAATCAGCCAGAACCCGGCACTGCGTTCCTGGTGGAGTCCTTCGGGTTCAAGCGTGGGATGCCGGTGGACGCCGACCTGGTGTTCGATGTGCGCTGCCTGCCCAACCCTTACTGGAAGCCGGAATTGCGCGAGCAGTCCGGGCTCGATCTACCGGTTGCCGAGTATCTGGCGGCACAGCCGGATGTCGAAGAGATGTTCCAGGACATTTCCACATACCTGCTAAAGTGGCTGCCTCGTTTTGCCGCCAGCAACCGCGCCTACGTCACCATTGCCATTGGCTGCACTGGCGGACATCACCGCTCCGTCTATCTGACCGAGCGTCTGGGACAGGTGCTGCAAAAATCACTGAAGAACGTCCAGGTTCGCCACCGCGACCTCAGCTAAAGGATTCACACCGCGATGCCTGCTCTGGAAATCGAAATCATCAACAAGCTGGGCCTGCATGCCCGCGCTTCTGCAAAATTCGTTGGGGTAGCGGGTCAGTTCCCATGCCAGATCCGCGCCGGTCGCACGCCGGAATCGATGGTCGATGGCAAAAGCATCATGGCGATGATGATGCTGGCCGCCGGCAAAGGCACCACGATCCACTTGAGCACAGAAGGCGAGCAGGAACAGGAAGCGCTGAATGCGCTGGTGGCGTTGATCAACAACTTCTTTGACGAAGGCGAGTAATCCCGCCGAGGGAGCTTTTGTGGCGAGGGGGCTTGCCCCCGTTGGGTCGCGAAGCGGCCCCAAACCGGGTCATCGCAATGCACCAGATACACCGCGTTTGCTGATTTTTACGACTGCTGCGCAGCCGAACGGGGCGATGCGGCGTTCCGACAAGCCCCCTCGCCACAAGAGCCCCTCCCCACAAAGCAACACCACAAATCACGCCAGCGCCGTATCCATCACCATCATCAAACAAAACCCCATCAGCAACCCAAGGCTGGCAAGCTTGTCGTGACCATTGCGACGCGACTCGGGAATCACTTCGTGAGTCACCACCAGCAACATCGCCCCCGCCGCCAGCGCCAGGCCCAAAGGCAGCAGCAACTCTGCCAGACTCACCAGCCAGGCGCACAATAGCGCGAACACCGGTTCGACCAACCCTGATGCGGCACCGATCAGGAACGCCTTGACCCGGGACATCCCTGCCCCAGCCAGCACCAACGCGATCACCAATCCTTCCGGCACATCCTGCAGGGCAATACCCATCGCCAGGCTGTCGGCATCAGCCATGCCGCCACCGGCGGAAACGCCGACCGCCATGCCTTCGGGGATGTTGTGGGCAATGATCGCAAACACAAACAGCCAGATGCGCGGAGGAATGACCGGCCGCTCCAGGGTACCGACCAGCATTTCCGGGCTGGCACCGGAGACCTTCCGGTCCACAAGGAACAACCCGAACGCGCCGAGCATGATGCCGAAGCTGATCAGCCCGCTGGACGCCCAGGGTGACAAGCCAAGCCCTTCGGCGGCAGCAATGCCCGGAACGATCAACGAAAATGCCGTTGCCGCAAGCATCACGCCAGCGCCAAAACCCAGCAAAGTGTCGCTGAGCATCTGCGGCATGCGCCGAATCACCAATACCGGTACCGCACCGAGCGCGGTACCCAGGGCGCAGATCGCACCGCCCTGCAATGCACGCAGCAACTTCGGCTCAAGGTCGAGCCATGCCAGACCATGGGCAACCAATAGGCTCATTCCCGCCAGCAGTAACAGCGATCCAAACGCGTAACGAAACATCCGCCCACTTCCGATCGCCAGTGTTTCAGTGCCCATAGCCCAGCCTTGGATTGTTTTTACAGATGACTTAAACCAGTGTGGCCTGATAGCGCGCAGCGACTTCCGGCCAATTGATCACGTTGTAGAACGCGCTGATGTATTCCGGACGACGGTTCTGATAGCGCAGGTAATAGGCGTGCTCCCAGACGTCGAGGCCCAGAATCGGTGTATTGCCGTTCATTAACGGGCTGTCCTGGTTTCCGCTGCTTTCCACCACCAGGGTCTTTTGCGGGGTCACGCTCAGCCAGGCCCAGCCACTGCCGAAGCGGGTCAGTGCAGCCTTGGTGAACGCTTCCTTGAAGCTGTCGAGACCACCCAATTGCTCATCGATAGCCTTGGCCAGCGCCCCTTCGGGTTTGCCACCGCCGCCGGGCGCCATGACTTCCCAGAACAACGAATGGTTGGCGTGGCCGCCCCCTTGGTTGATCACCGCCGCGCGCAGCTTTTCCGGCAGTTGCTGAACGGCGGACACCAGTTTCTCCACCGGCCACTCGGCATACTCGGTGCCCTCGACGGCCGCGTTGAGGTTGTTGATGTAGGTCTGGTGGTGCTTGGTGTAGTGGATTTCCATGGTCTGCGCATCGATGTGCGGTTCCAGGGCGTCGTAGGCGTACGGCAAGGCAGGCAAGGTAAAAGCCATGTTCAATGGACTCCATGATGATGAGGCGCAGGCGAAGCGACATCGATGTGCAACAGTCGGTGGGTGCGAGGATATTCGCCGTGTTCACTGATGAAATTCAGCAGCTCGACGTAGGTCTTGCTGCTCTGGCGCAACGCGGCTTCACGCAAGGCCTGCGGCAGTCGTGGGTCCTGCATGGTCTGCAACAGCCGTTGATGGACGGCGCACAGGTATTCGGCGCTCTCCTCCGGCTGGTTCAGACGCAAGTGCAGGTCCGCCAGGTTGTGATGGGAAATCACGCAGGCCGCCACCGCTTCGTCGGCATCCGCCCAGCGCTCGAACAACACCTGGGCCAGGGCCAATGCCTGCAGGTACGCCTCGCGGGCATCGACCAGTTCGCCCAGCATGAAAAAGCGATTGGCTCTTTCGATCGTGCGTTTCCAGTGCTCCATGGTGCACCTCCAAAGCGGTAGCGGGGCTTACACGCCGCCCGCGGTGAGTTTTTCCGGGTTGAGCAATTCTTCCAGTTGGCCGCGTGACAGATCGGTGTGTTCCAGCGCAACGTCGATCACCGGCCGGCCCTGCTGATAAGCCTTCTTGGCAATCTCGGCAGCTTTCTGGTAACCGATGATCGGGTTGAGCGCGGTGACCAGAATCGGGTTGCGAGACAACGCTTCCTTGATCCGGCCTTCGTTGACCTTGAAGCTGGCGATGGCCTTGTCCGCAAGCAGGCGGCTGGAGTTGGCCAGCAACTCGATACTGCTCAGCAGGTTCTGGGCGATGATCGGCAGCATCACGTTCAGTTCAAAGTTGCCCGACTGCCCAGCGATGGTGATCACGCTGTCGTTGCCGATGACCTGCGCCGCGACCATCGCGGTGGCCTCGGGAATCACCGGGTTGACCTTGCCGGGCATGATCGAGGAACCCGGTTGCAGCGCTTCCAGTTCGATCTCGCCAAGGCCGGCCAGGGGGCCGGAGTTCATCCAGCGCAGGTCATTGGCGATTTTCATCAGCGACACGGCAGTAGCCTTCAGTTGCCCGGAGACCGCGACGGCGGTGTCCTGGGAACCGATCAGCGCGAACAGGTCCTTGCCTGGCTGGAACTCAACCTGGGTCAATTTGCTCAGCTGCTGGCTGAAACGCGCCGCGAACTCGGGGTGGGCGTTGACACCCGTGCCCACCGCCGTGCCGCCCTGGGCCAGGGCTTGCAGGCTTGGCTGCAAGTCTTGCAGATGGCCGATATTGGCCTTGAGCTGCTGCGCCCAACCGTTGAGCACCTGGCTCATGCGCACCGGCATGGCGTCCATCAGGTGCGTACGCCCGGTCTTGACGTGGTGATGAACCTGCCCGGCCTTGCGCTCGATGACCTGCACCAGATGCGTCAACGCCGGCAGCAATTGCTCATGCAACGCCAGCGCGGCACTGACGTGGATGGTGGTCGGGATGATGTCGTTGCTGCTTTGCCCGCAGTTGACGTGATCGTTGGGGTTCACCGCCTCGCCGAGCAAGCGGCTGGCCAGCGTGGCGATCACTTCGTTGGCATTCATGTTGGAGCTGGTACCGGAACCGGTCTGGAAGACATCCACCGGGAAATGCTGCATGAAATCGCCTTCGAGCAGACCCTGGGCCGCATCGACAATGGCTTTGCCCTGGGCTTCGCCGATCTGCTTGAGCTCGACATTGGTGCGTGCCGCTGCCGCCTTCGCCAGGATCAGCGCGCGGATGAACTGCACCGGCATCGGTTTGCCGCTGATCGGGAAGTTATCCACCGCACGTTGCGTCTGCGCGCCGTACAGGGCGTCTTCCGGGACGTTCAATTCGCCCATGCTGTCGCGTTCGATACGGGTATTACTCATCGGGAGATCCTTGCATCAGTTCTATGAGAGGAATCGAGGGCTGCAACTCACAGGTAGCGAGTTGCCAGGTGTAGCTCTGCCAGCGCTTGAGGCGGCATTTGCACAACGAGAGGCGTTCGAGTTCGCGCAGTGGGCGCCAGGCCTGGTCAAGGCAGTAAGTGCGCCAGTGCCACGGCAGCGCGACATCGGCGGCGGTATCGAGCAACAAACGGAAGGAAGTTTCGGCGACGGTCCAGGGTGAGGTTGCCGTGCAAGCTGCCAGATACCGGCCTTCGGCCAGGTAGTGATCGATCAGGCGAGGCTCGTCGGGGTTCATCGCGCAACGGATCTGGCGACTCATCCAGCGCCAGCTTTCGAGGTAAGGATGCTCGTGCAAGGCAGAACTCATGATCCGGGGCTCATTCGGTAATGAGATTTATTATTAAATGATAATGAGAAACAAAACAAGACTGACAGGGTAAGTGACCTCCTGTGGGAGCGGGCTTGCTCGCGAATAGGGAGTGTCAGTCAACATCACTGCAACTGACACACCGCCTTCGCGAGCAAGCCCGCTCCCACAGGGGACCTGTGTTGTTGCCAGTAAAAAAGGCGCGCCACCCAATGGGTGGCGCGCCTTTTGGTGAAGCGGCCGAGGCTTAGCTGCCCGCCACCGTCATCCGTTCGATCAGCACCGAACCGGTGCGAATGTTGCTGCGCAACTCCAGATCGTTACCCACGGCGACGATCTGCTTGAACATGTCGCGCATGTTGCCGGCGATGGTCACTTCCTGGACCGCGAACTGGATTTCGCCGTTCTCGACCCAGTAACCCGCCGCGCCCCGGGAGTAATCGCCAGTGACCATGTTCAGCCCCTGCCCCATCAACTCGGTGACCAACAGCCCGCGTCCCATGCGCCGCAGCAAGGCCGCCTGGTCTTCATCGCCATGGGTGACGAACAGGTTGTGCACGCCACCGGCGTTGGCGGTGCTCGGCATGCCGAGCTTGCGGCCGGAGTAGGTGCCGAGGATGTACGACACCAGCTCGCCTTTTTCGACGAACGGTTTGGCGTAGGTTGCCAGACCATCACCGTCGAACGCTGCGCTGCCCATGGCCTGCATCAGATGCGGACGCTCGTCGATGGTCAGCCATTCCGGAAACAGCTTCTGACCGAGAGTGCCCTCAAGGAACGAAGACTTGCGATACAGGCTGCCGCCGGAAATCGCCGACAGGAAACTGCCGAACAGCCCCCCGGCCAACTCTGCAGAAAACAGCACCGGCACCTCGCAAGTCGGTACCGGACGCGCGCCCAGACGGCTCGCCGCCCGCTGCGCGGCACGCTGGCCGATGCTGACCGGATCGGCCAGAAGATTGCCCTGCCGATTCACGTCGTACCAGTAATCGCGCTGCATCTGGCCGTCCGCTTCGGCGATCATCACGCAGCTCAAGCTGTGACGAGTAGATGCGTAACCGCCGATGAACCCGTGGCTGTTGCCATAAACCCGGCAGCCCTGGTGGGTGCTGAGGGTCGTGCCGTCGGCGTTCTTGATCCGCGCGTCGGCATCGAAGGCCGCCGCTTCACAGATCAAGGCTTTTTCGATGGCCTGCTCCGGGGTGATGTCCCATTCGTGGAAAAGATCGAAATCCTGCAGGTCCCTGGCCATCAGCGCGGCATCCGCCAGGCCCGAGGCTTCATCTTCGGAAGTGTGCTTGGCGATGGCCAGTGCAGCGGCGACCGTTTCGCGAATCGCCTCCGGACCACTGGCCGAGGTGCTGGCCGAGCCTTTGCGCTGGCCGACGTACAGAGTGATGCCGAAACCCTGATCGCGGTTGAATTCAACGGTTTCGACCTCACGCTGACGCACCGAAGTCGACAACCCCTGCTCCAGGGACACCGCCACCTCACAGGCACTGGCGCCCTGACGCTTGGCTTCAGCGATGATCTGCTCGACTTGCTCCTGCAGTGCCGGCAATGCTTGTGGGCCGACGCTTTCAACTGCACTCATGCTGTTCTCCACTCAAATTCTGCTTTCGGTGACGGTCATCGAGCGACCGGGCCGGACAAGCGGCCCCCGACTGGTTATCATGGCGGCGTTTCTTTGCGGACGGCCACCATGGTTGATTCTTACGACGACTCCCTCGATACGGGAGAAAAAAGCAAATCCCAGGTCAAACGCGAGCTGCATGCTCTGGTTGACCTTGGCGAGCGCCTTACAACACTCAAGCCTGACTTGCTGGCAAAACTGCCCTTGACCGACGGAATGCGTCGGGCTCTGGCCGATGCGCCCAAGCACACCGCGAACATCGCGCGTAAACGGCACCTTCAGTTCATCGGCAAATTGATGCGCGATCAGGACACTGCCGCCATTCTGGTTCTGCTCGATCAACTCGATGCCTCCACCCGTCAATACAACGAACGCTTCCATAACCTGGAGCGCTGGCGCGATCGTCTGATTGCCGGCGACGATGCCGTTCTGGAAAAATTCGTCGTCGACTACCCGGACGCGGACCGCCAGCAATTGCGTTCCCTGATCCGTCAGGCCCAGCATGAGCTTGCGCAAAACAAGCCTCCTGCTTCCAGCCGTAAAATCTTCAAGTACATCCGTGAGCTGGACGAGACTCAACGCGGTCTGCGTTAATTCTCGAATCGGGTGAGCTGCCTCGCAGCTCACCCGCAGCCTCACTTCTTACGACCCCGTGCCACCCACGGTGATCGCATCAATCTTCAGCGTTGGCTGGCCGACACCCACCGGCACCGACTGCCCATCCTTGCCACACGTGCCCACGCCGCTGTCCAGCGACAGGTCGTTACCGACCATCGACACTTTGCTCATGGCTTCCGGCCCGTTGCCGATCAGCGTTGCGCCTTTGACCGGCGCAGTGATCTTGCCGTCCTCGATCAGGTAGGCCTCGCTGGTGGAGAACACGAACTTGCCACTGGTGATGTCCACCTGACCGCCACCGAGGTTGGCGCAGTAGATGCCTCGTTTCACCGAGGCGATGATTTCCGCCGGATCGCTTTCGCCGGCGAGCATGTAGGTGTTGGTCATGCGCGGCATCGGCAGGTGCGCGTAGGATTCGCGACGGCCGTTACCGGTACGCGCCACACCCATCAGGCGGGCGTTGAGCTTGTCCTGCATATAGCCCTTGAGCACGCCGTTTTCGATCAGCGTGGTGCACTCGGTCGGCGTGCCTTCGTCATCGACGCTCAATGAGCCACGGCGACCGGCCAGGGTGCCGTCATCGACGATGGTGCACAGCTTCGACGCAACCATCTCGCCCATGCGACCGCTGTAGGCCGAACTGCCTTTGCGGTTGAAGTCGCCTTCCAGACCATGACCGACCGCTTCGTGCAGCAGCACACCCGACCAACCGGAACCGAGTACCACCGGGAGGGTACCGGCCGGTGCCGGAATGGCTTCGAGGTTCACCAGCGCCTGGCGCAACGCTTCACGGGCATAGCCCATGGCGCGGTCTTCGCCGAGGAAATAACGGTAATCGGTCCGCCCGCCACCGCCATGACCGCCGCGCTCGCGGCGACCGTTCTGTTCGACGATCACGCTGACGTTGAACCGCACCAGCGGGCGCACATCCGCCGCCAGACCGCCGTCGGTGGAAGCCACCAGAATCCGCTCCCAGACACCGGCCATGCTCACGGTGACTTGCTGGATGCGTGGGTCGAGGGCGCGAGTCGCGGCGTCGACGCGCTTGAGCAAATCGACTTTCTCGGCACGGGTCAGTACTTCCAGGGGATTGTCCGGCGCATACAACTGCGCGACATCCTGGCTGGTAAAGGCTTGTACCGTGCCGTGTTGGCCGGCCCGGGAAATCGAACGGGCGGCACGCGCCGCCGCGCCCAGGGCTTCAAGGGTGATGGCATTGCTGTAGGCAAAACCGGTTTTTTCACCCGATTGCGCGCGCACGCCCACACCTTGGTCAAGGTTGAAGCTGCCTTCCTTGACGATGCCGTCTTCCAGCGCCCAGGACTCGGAGATCTGCCCCTGGAAATACAGGTCGGCCGCATCGATGCCCGGCCCGGCCAGATCGCCGAGCACGCCTTGCAGGCTCTCGATCGTGACGCCACCGGGCGCCAGCAGGTGTTCACTGACTGAGGACAACAACTCGCTCATATGCTTTACGCCTTAAATTCGTCGTTCTGATGCAGGTCGCTGGGCGCCCTGCGAGAAAAAGCGCCGGTGACTGGACACCGGCATCCGCGCCCGGATGGACGCCTGTTCGCTGCTGTCGCGTTCGGCCAGCAGCACGGCCTCGCCTTGATCCTTTTGCGCCAGCACGCGCCCCCAGGGGTCGACGATGGCGGCATGGCCAAAGGTTTCCCGCGGCCCCGGATGCGTCCCGCCCTGGGCAGCCGCGAGCACGTAACACTGGGTCTCGATGGCCCGCGCACGAATCAGCACATCCCAGTGCGCCGCGCCGGTCACCGCCGTGAAGGCCGAAGGGGCGGTAATCAGTTCCGCGCCGGCCGCGCGCAATTCGCTGTACAACTCGGGAAAGCGCAGGTCATAGCAGACCGTCAGGCCGACCCGGCCGACGGGCGTGTCCGCCACGACCACTCCGCTGCCATAAGCATAGTCATCGGATTCACGATAACGGCCACGATTGTCCGCCACGTCGACGTCGAACAGGTGCAGTTTGTCGTAGCGCGCCACCGTTTCGCCCTGGTCATCGACCAGCAACGAGCAGGCATGCGCCTTGGCCGTCGGCTGATCCACCGGCGGCAACGGCAATGTGCCGGCCACAATCCATAACCTGAGGTCGCGTGCGGTCTGTTTCAACCAGGGCAGGATCGGGCCTTCGCCCAGCGCTTCAGCGCGGCCGATGTCGGCCACGTCGCGCCGGCCCATGGCGGCAAAGTTTTCCGGCAAAACCGCCAGTTTCGCGCCACCGGCGGCCGCCTGTTCGAGCAGCCGACGAGCCTGGGCCAGATTGACCAGCACATCGCTCTGGCTGACCATTTGAATCACCGCTACAGACATGGCGCACTCCTGGAATCGTATGCGGCCATGCTACTCCATAGGCTTGCCGAGTGCCTTTTCAATAGGACCTCAAAAAGCCTTGTCGAAGGTGATTTTCGGCTCTTTCCATGGTCCCTTGACGGTGTACTTCACACTGGCGAAACGGGCGACCCGGTCACCGATCAGCTTGTCGATCAGGAACAGCGCCCCGCCGACCGCCGGTGCACCGACGATCAACGCGGCAATCGGCAAGTTGTTGGTCACCGGCAAGGTCACCATCAGTTTCGCATCGATCTGATCGGCCACCATGTTCAGGGTGCCGTCGAGTTCGATAGTGCTCGACGGCCCCGTCAGCCGGATCGGCTCTCGGGTGATATACACGCCGTTCGTCCCGACGAGCAGCCCCTTGACCCGGTCATAACTCAGGCCTTTGCCGAACAGGTCGGAGAAGTCCAGGCGCAGGCGCCGGCCGATGGAGTTGAAGTTGAGCAAACCAAATACCCGCAACGCCTGGGCACTGCCTTCGACCTCGACGAACTGGCCCTGATTGAGCGTCGCATCGAGCGTGCCGGAGAAGCGTTTGGTCGCCACCCAGGCCGGCGAGCCTGGCCAGCGACCATCGACATCCATATAAAAGTCCTGGCTGGTGACGCTCGGCGCAAACCCCCAGCCCTTGAGCACATCGGCGAGGTTCTTGCCGCTGATGCGCCCCTTGTACCAGCTGTTGCTGGCACCCGGCGCACCTTCCCAGCCACCGCTGCCCACCAAGAGCATGCCCTTGAGGCCCAGATCCAGCGAGTTGAACACGATGCCCTTGTCCGTCGGACGAATCTTCAGCGACCAGCCCCCCACCAGATCCTGGCCCTGGAACAACTGATTGATGGTGATATCCATCGCGGGAATCTTCGTCGGGTCCACCGACGCCAGCGGATCCGGCGAGTTTTCATCGGCCTGCACGGCCGGGTCCGGCGCGGGCAGGCGCACGGTTTGCAGATTGATCGTGATGGGCGTGGCCTTCGAATCAGGAAGGTTTGCGCTGCCTTTGATCTGCTGGCTGTTGAGTTGCAGCGCCCAGGCGGAAGGCTTGCGTGTCACCTGGATCGAAGCCTGATCGAGCGTGGTGCCGATACCGCTGAGCTTGCCCACCTTGAAATCCGCGCCGCTGAGCAATTGCTTGGCACTGCCGCCGGGGTCCTGTCCGGCGTATTTATCCACCAGATCCTTCCACGGGCCCACGTCCAGCTCCGATAGCACACCGCGTATCCGCAGGCCTTTGGTGCCAGGCAACACGGCCTCGCCGCCACCGAGGAACAAATCTCCGCGACCGTCGGCGAAATTGCCGGCCGGGGCGGCGAACGTGAAACTCGCCAGATCCCCGTAGTTGACCCAATAGCGCCGCTCGTCGCCCTGCAAGGTCATGCGGAACGTCGTGTCGCGCCCGGTATCGGTGGTCATGCCGAATGGTGCGGGCAAATCGACGGCCACGCCCTTGAGGCTGGAATTGACCAGCAATTGGCTATCTGGGCCATTCAGGGTCAATTGCAGCTGATAAGGAATCACGCCGGTCACCGGCAGAGGCTGGGTCACCTGCAGCCAGTCGGTCAGCTTCTTGACCTCGACCTGGCCCGACGCGGTCACCCGGGTATTGAGTTTACCCGGGCTGCCATCGGCAAAAATCTGCGCGGTGACCGGTTTGTCGAACGCCCGTGCGCTGATGTTCTGCCCGCTCAGGCCTTTGCCACTGTCAAAACGGAAGTCACCTTTGAGCTGAGTCAGTTCCAGCACGGGTTCGGCCAGTTTCAAGCGTGCCTTGGCGGTCTTGAAATCGACGAGGATCTTCGGCTCTTCGCCTTTTGCCAGGGGAATATCCAGCTTCAACTTGCCTTGCAGGTCCCCTTCGCCTTCCCAGCCGGCGAAGGTTGCTCCGGTGCCGATCGGCGCTTGCTGGAGGATTTTCAGGCCATCGCCCAAACCGCCGGCAAATCCGCCATCGAGGAACAAATGAACGTTCTGCCCGGCCGGCACGTGAGGAATGTTGACGTAAACATCGTTGACCTGGGTGTCGAGCAACTGGCCCTTGCTGGCCAGAACCCGTACGCCGCTGTCTTCGACAAACACATCGCCGCTGACCTTGCTGACATGGGGCCAGCCCGGCTGGAAGGCCAGTTCGGCATCGTGAACCTTGAAGTACAGGCTGATGCTGCGGTCCACGTCTGCGGCACCGTGGTTGAGCGACCCTTGATACTGGAAGAAGCCTTGATCCACCGCACCCTTGAGAATCGCGGTGCGCAGCCATTCGTCCAGTGCCGGGCTGAGGACCTCCGGCAAGTACTTGGCGGTGTAGCGACCGTCACCGTCGACCAGGCCGACCCGCAGGTCCATGTAGTCTTCCTGGGTGTGATCGAAATGCAGGCGAATCAGGAAGTCGCCGGCAATCTTGCCTTCCTCGCCCAGCACTTTCAGGTATGGCGCGATCAGGGTGAAACTCTCTTTATCGAGCTTCCAGGTCAGCCGCGCATTGGCCTGGATGTACTGCCATGGCTTGGCGAAGATCGGGTCCAGGTGCAGCATGAAATCCTTGCTGTCCATGCGCAGTTCGCCCTGTCCCAGGTCACCGCTGATGCTGCCGCTGACATTTCGCGCCGCCGGCGCACCGTGATAGGCATCGAAGCCTACCTGGTCGAGGTTGGCGGCAAAGCCGAACTTGCTGTCGTCGGTGGCATTGGGACGGAAATCGACCAGCACGTTACGCAGGCCACCCGTGACCTTGAGCCGCTCGACGACCGTGGCAAAACCTTCTGGCAATGGCGCCAGCGCGTTGAGCAGCGGGGTCAGCGGAGTGAGATCTACCCGGTCGGCTTGCAGGTGCCAGAGCTCTTTGGTTTTATCGGTGGCCGCGCTTTGCGTGAGCTGCAGATGCGTTTCCCAGCGGGTCTCGCCGAGGTTCATCGCCAGGGAGTCCAGAGTCACCTGCACGCCTTCGGCATTGCGCTGGAAATAACCGTTGAGCGCCAGGTTGTTGATCTGGATCGGCTTGCGCTCGGCAAACGCGCCCTTGAGTTGTGGCGCGTTCAGGCGCACTGCCGCGCTTTGCAAGGCGCCTTTGCCCCAGGTCGCCCACAGTTCGCCGCCAGCCTTGATCTCGGAGAAATTCCATAGCTGGCTTACGCGCTCGGGCAACCACTTCGACCAGTCGCTTTGCGGCAGGCTCAGGTAGACCTCGAACTCACCGTCCTGCCATTGGCTGGCACGAATGCGGGTACGCAGACTCATGGCCACCGGTTGGCCGTCCGGCAGGGTCAGGCGGGCGTCGAGTCGCTGCCGCGACGCACCGGTTTTCAGATTGAGACCGACGTAGGTCAGGGTTATCGGCGAATGTGCGAATGGCTGCAAAGTCACCTGACTGTCGAGCACAGACAGCTGCTGGATCATCTGCATGCGATTGAGCAACTGTTCCGGATCGGTGGGTTGATCCTGTTGCACCGGCAAACCTTCCAGAGCCCATTGACCGTCGTCGCTTTCCTTGACGCTGATCCTCAGGCCGCTGAGTTGCAGATGAGCGATGCGTACCTGACGGGCCAGCAGACTGGCCCAAAGGTCCGGCACCGCGCGCACCTGATCCAGGTGCAGGGCATTGGCGCCCTCGCCGACCGTCACGTCGCGAGCCATCAATATGGGGGCGAATCCACTCCAGTTGCCTTCGAGCTCGCCGATCTGCAACCGCATGCCCAAGGCATCGCTGGCTTTGGTTTCGATGTCGGCACGGTACTCGGCGACCAGCGGCGTCAGCTCCCGGCCAAGGCTGACGTAAAGCGCCATCAACACCAAAACCAACGCGCACAGGCCCAGACCCCAGCGGGTCAGTGCGGCCAAAATGCGTGTCAGACGGTCCATGTCAGGTGGCTCCCATGGCAAAAGTTTTGCAAAAAGCTGAGGCCAGCCATTCTCGAACAATCAAAGCGAAACGCTTCAGAGCAGCACCACGTCGTATTGTTCCTGGGAATACATGGTTTCGACCTGGAAACGAATGGTGCGCCCGATAAACCCTTCCAGCTCGGCGACGTTGCCCGATTCTTCGTCGAGCAGGCGGTCGACAACTTTCTGGTTTGCCAATACACGATAGCCTTCCGCCTGATAGGCGCGAGCCTCACGCAGGATTTCGCGGAAGATTTCGTAGCAGACAGTTTCAGGGGTCTTGAGCTTGCCGCGTCCCTGACAGGCATTGCACGGCTCGCACAACACTTGCTCAAGGCTTTCGCGGGTGCGCTTGCGGGTCATCTGCACCAGGCCCAGTTCGGTAATACCGATGATGTTGGTCTTGGCGTGATCGCGCTCGAGCTGTTTCTCCAGCGTGCGCAATACCTGGCGCTGGTGTTCTTCATCTTCCATGTCGATGAAGTCGATGATGATGATCCCGCCGAGATTGCGCAGGCGCAATTGCCGGGCAATGGCCGTCGCGGCTTCGAGGTTGGTCTTGAAGATGGTTTCTTCGAGGTTGCGATGGCCGACGAACGCCCCGGTGTTGACGTCGATGGTGCTCATGGCTTCCGCCGGGTCGACCACCAGATAACCGCCGGACTTCAGCGGGACCTTGCGTTCGAGTGCTTTCTGGATTTCGTCTTCGACGCCATACAGGTCGAAAATGGGTCGCTCACCCGGGTAATGTTCCAGACGATCGGCAATCTCGGGCATCAATTCGGCGACGAATTGCGTGGTTTTCTGGAAGGTTTCCCGGGAGTCGATGCGGATCTTCTCGATTTTCGGGCTCACCAGGTCACGCAGGGTGCGCAGCGCCAGACCGAGGTCTTCGTAGATCACGCTGGGCGCGCTGATGGTTATGATCTGGGCGCTGATCTGATCCCAGAGCCTTCGCAGGTAGCGGATGTCCATGAGGATTTCATCGGCGCCGGCACCTTCGGCTGCCGTGCGCAGAATGAAACCGCCGGCTTCCTTGATCCCTTCCTTGGCCACGCAATCGGTGACCACTTGCTTGAGGCGTTCGCGCTCGGCTTCGTCTTCGATCTTCAGGGAGATACCGACATGGGCCGTGCGAGGCATGTACACCAGGTAACGCGAAGGGATCGACAACTGAGTGGTCAGGCGCGCGCCTTTTGAACCGATCGGGTCCTTGGTGACTTGCACCACCAGGCTCTGGCCTTCGTGCACCAGTGCACTGATGCTCTCGACCGCCGGGCCTTCGCGCAGGGAAATTTCCGACGCATGAATGAATGCGGCCCGGTCCAGGCCGATATCGACGAATGCCGCCTGCATCCCCGGCAAGACCCGCACGACTTTGCCTTTATAGATATTGCCGACGATCCCGCGCTTTTGCGTACGCTCGACGTGGACCTCTTGCAGGACACCGTTTTCGACCACCGCCACGCGCGACTCCATCGGCGTGATGTTGATCAGAATCTCTTCACTCATGGCAGGGTCTCGTTCAGGCATGTTCACGATAATGGCCGCATCTGTTCAGGACGACGCTTAAAGCGCGTTCAGGGGTTGCCAACAGGGTATGCCGAAATGGCCGAGCAGTTCCGCGGTTTCGCACAGCGGTAGTCCGACCACCGCTGAATAACTTCCATTGAGCCCGGCGACAAACACCGCACCCAGTCCTTGAATGCCATAACCGCCCGCCTTATCCCTTGGTTCACCGCTGGCCCAGTAGGCTGCGGCTTCGTCACGACTGATATCACGAAAACGCACGCGACTGGTGACCACCCGGGACTCGCACCGTTCGCCATCGAGCACGGCGATCGCGGTCAGGACTTCATGCTCAGACCCTGACAACATCATCAGCATGGCGCAGGCATCCGCCTGATCAACCGGTTTGCCGAGTATTTTTCCATCGAGCACCACGGCGGTATCGGCGCCGAGCACGCAGAACGGTGCGCCGGACACGACAACGCCGCGCCCGGCCTCGGCCTTGCCGCGCGCCAGACGCTCGACATAGGCCGTTGGGGATTCCTGGAATACAGGGGTTTCATCAATTTCCGCACTGACGGGGCAGAACGCAACGCCGATCTGCGTGAGCAGTTCACGCCGACGTGGCGAGCCAGAGGCGAGGTACAACCGTTTCATCAAGACCTCTCCCTGTCTAATGCCTGAGCGAATTAATTGATTTTGTAGCGTCGACGCAGTCCGCGCAAACCGAAACTGATCCAGGGCCAGAGCAATGCGCTGACCAGTGCCGGCAGCACCAGCGCCAGCGTTGGCTGGCGATTGCCGGTCAAGGCGCTGAGCCACAGCTGTACAAGCTGGGCGAGGCCGAAGATCACCAGGATCACCAGGCTCTGCTGCCACATCGGGAACATCCGCAGACGTTGTTGCAGCGCCAGTACCAGGTACGTGATGAGGGTCAGGATCAAGGCGTTCTGCCCCAGGAGCGTGCCGTAGAGCACGTCCTCGGCCAGGCCCAGGCAAAACGCCGTCACCATCCCGACGGTCTGCGGCAGGTTCAACGCCCAGAATGCCAGCAACAAGGCCAGCCACAGTGGGCGCAGGATTTCCATGAATTGCGGCAGAGGCGAAACGCTCAAGAGCAGACCGACGGCGAACGTCAGCCAGACAATCCAGCCGTTTCGGGATGCTTTTACACCGGCCATTATTCTCTTCCCACAGGAGTGGCCGGCGCAGAGGCCGGCGGCTTGGCGGCAGGCTTCGCAGCAACGGGCTTGGTGGCCGGCGGTTTAGCGGCCGCCGGTTTGGCTGGCGCGGTGGCCGGTTTTACCGGCGCAGCGGTTACCGGGGTCGCCGTGGCAGGTGCAGCAGGCGCCGCGGGTGCAGCGGCCGGCACAGCCGGGGTGACCAGTTTCGGCACCGTCGCCGGAATGATTGGCCCGCCGCCCTGTGCATCCAGGCTTTCCTGGGCCTGGGCCGCATCGTTGGCGCGTTCTTCCGGAGTACGGGTGTCGCTGAAGACCAGCAACAGGTAGCGGCTGCGGTTCAATGCGGCGGTCGGTACCGCGCGGACGATGGCGAACGGCTGGCCGGAATCGTGGATCACTTCCTTGACCGTCGCTACCGGGTAACCCGCCGGAAAGCGCTGACCGAGACCGGAGCTGACGAGCAAATCACCTTCCTTGATGTCGGCGGTGTCAGCCACGTGACGCAACTCCAGGCGCTCCGGGTTGCCGGTACCGCTGGCAATCGCCCGCAGACCGTTACGGTTTACCTGAACGGGAATGCTATGAGTGGAGTCGGTCAGCAGCAGAACGCGGGAGGTATAAGGCATCAACTCCACCACCTGCCCCATCAGACCACGGGCATCGAGCACCGGCTGGCCGAGGACCACGCCGTCGCGCTCACCTTTATTGATGATGATGCGATGGGTGAAGGGATTGGGGTCCATGCCGATCAACTCGGCCACTTCGACCTTTTCATTGACCAGGGCCGAAGAGTTGAGCAACTCACGCAGCCGAACGTTCTGCTCGGTCAGGGAGGCAAGCTTCTGCATGCGCCCCTGCAACAGCAGGTTTTCGCTTTTGAGTTTTTCGTTTTCGGCGACGAGTTCGGTCCGGCTGCCAAACTGACTGGCAACGCCTTCCCACAGTCGTCCGGGCAGGTCGGTGATCCAGTAGGCGTCCATCAGCACCAGCGACATCTGGCTGCGTGCGGGCTTGAGCAGACTGAAACGGGCATCGACCACCATCAGCGCGACCGATAGCACGACCAGCACCAACAGGCGCACGCCCAGTGAAGGGCCCTTGGTGAAAAGCGGTTTAATAAGCCGCTCCTCCCAGGCAAATGTTCTGTTTATTCATACGGCAGCAATCCGGCCTGGATGCAGACTGACAGAAGATAAACGCGAACAGGCAGCACTGCAAAGTGCCGCCTGCGCGCTCAACAGCATAGAGGCAATCCGGCGACTTACTCGCTGGAAAGCAGGTCCATGGTGTGTTTATCCATCATTTCCAATGCACGGCCACCGCCGCGAGCAACGCAGGTCAGCGGGTCTTCGGCAACGATCACCGGCAGACCGGTTTCCTGGGCCAGCAATTTGTCCAGGTCACGCAGCAGGGCGCCACCACCGGTCAGCACCAGGCCACGCTCGGCGATGTCGGAAGCCAATTCCGGCGGCGATTGCTCCAGGGCGCTTTTCACGGCCTGAACGATGGTTGCCAAGGACTCTTGCAGAGCTTCCAGCACTTCGTTGGAGTTCAGGGTGAATGCGCGTGGAACGCCTTCGGCCAGGTTACGGCCACGAACGTCGACTTCGCGAACTTCGCCGCCCGGGTAGGCGGTACCGATTTCCTGCTTGATGCGCTCGGCGGTGGATTCGCCGATCAGGCTGCCGTAGTTGCGACGCACGTAGGTGATGATCGCTTCGTCGAAGCGGTCGCCGCCAACGCGGACGGATTCGGCGTAAACCACACCGTTCAGGGAGATCAGCGCGATTTCGGTGGTACCACCACCGATATCCACGACCATCGAACCGCGAGCTTCTTCAACCGGCAGGCCGGCACCGATCGCAGCGGCCATTGGCTCTTCGATCAGGAATACTTCACGGGCACCGGCACCGAGGGCCGATTCGCGGATGGCGCGACGCTCAACCTGGGTGGATTTGCATGGAACGCAGATCAACACGCGAGGGCTCGGCTGCAGGAAGCTGTTTTCGTGAACCTTGTTGATGAAGTACTGCAGCATTTTTTCGCAAACGCTGAAGTCGGCGATCACGCCGTCCTTCATCGGACGAATGGCAGCAATGTTGCCCGGTGTACGGCCGAGCATGCGCTTGGCTTCGGTGCCGACAGCAACGACACTTTTCTGGTTACCGTGTGTCCGAATGGCCACAACGGAGGGCTCATTCAGGACGATACCGCGCTCGCGCACGTAAATAAGGGTGTTGGCAGTGCCCAGGTCAATGGAAAGATCGCTGGAAAACATGCCACGCAGTTTCTTGAACATGGGAAAGGGACCCTAGGCAACGCGTGGGTAAAAAAGTGCGGCAAACTCTAACAACGACAGGGATTTTGGGCAAGGCGCCAATATGTTAAATTGGCCGCTTTTCTGTGCACCAAGCCCCACAATCGCGGCCTTATGACCGTAGAAGTGCGGTAGTGTTCCGACAATCTAACACACGGACGCCGTCCGTTTTGTTTTCCACTGGAGAATCCCAATGGCGCTTGAACGCTCCGACGTGGAAAAAATCGCTCATCTGGCCTGCCTTGGCCTCAATGATGCCGATCTTCCACACATCACTTCGGCCCTCAACAGCATTCTCGGGCTGGTCGACGAAATGCAGGCGGTCAATACCGACGGTATCGAACCGCTGGCCCACCCACTGGAAGCCAGCCAGCGCCTGCGCGCAGACGTCGTGACCGAGACCAATCACCGCGAGGCCTACCAGTCCATCGCACCAGCGGTCGAAAACGGCCTGTACCTGGTTCCGAAAGTCATCGACTAATAGGGAAAGAGCCTGCAATGCATCAATTGACTCTGGCCGAGATCGCCCGCGGACTCGCCGATAGAAAGTTTTCCTCCGAAGAGCTGACCAAAGTCCTGCTGGCGCGCATCGCCCAGCTCGATCCGCAGCTCAACAGTTTCATCAGCCTCACCGAGGACCTGGCGCTGACGCAGGCGAAAGCCGCCGACGCCCGCCGGGCCAATGGTGAGAGCGGCGCCCTGCTCGGCGCGCCGATCGCCCACAAAGACCTGTTCTGCACCCAGGGCATTCGCACCAGCTGCGGCTCGAAGATGCTCGACAACTTCAAGGCACCGTACGACGCCACTGTCGTCGCCAAGCTGGCCGCTGCCGGGGCCGTGACCCTGGGCAAGACCAACATGGACGAATTCGCCATGGGTTCGGCCAACGAGTCGAGCTACTACGGCGCGGTGAAGAACCCGTGGAACCTCGAACACGTACCGGGCGGTTCGTCCGGCGGCTCCGCTGCGGCAGTTGCCGCTCGTCTGTTGCCAGCCGCTACCGGCACCGACACCGGCGGTTCGATCCGTCAGCCGGCGGCCCTGACCAACCTCACCGGCCTGAAACCGACGTACGGTCGCGTTTCGCGCTGGGGCATGATTGCCTACGCCTCCAGTCTCGATCAGGGCGGCCCGATGGCGCGCACCGCCGAAGACTGCGCAATATTGTTGCAAGGTATGGCCGGCTTCGATCCGAACGACTCCACCAGCATCGATGAACCCGTGCCGGACTACAGCGCCAGCCTTACCGGCTCGCTGCAAGGCCTGCGCGTCGGCGTGCCGAAAGAGTATTTCAGTGCCGGTCTCGACCCGCGCATCGCCGAGCTGATCCACAACAGCGTCAAGGAGCTGGAAAAGCTCGGCGCCGTGATCAAGGAAATCAGCCTGCCGAACATGCAGCACGCGATTCCTGCGTACTACGTGATCGCCCCGGCGGAAGCGTCCTCCAACCTGTCGCGTTTCGACGGCGTGCGCTTCGGCTACCGCTGCGAAAACCCGGTCAACCTGATCGACCTGTATAAGCGTTCCCGTGGCGAAGGCTTCGGGCCGGAAGTGCAGCGCCGGATCATGGTCGGTGCCTATGCACTGTCCGCCGGTTACTACGACGCCTACTACCTCAAGGCGCAGAAGATCCGTCGCTTGATCAAGAACGACTTCATGGCAGCCTTCAATGAGGTCGACATCATCCTCGGCCCAACCACGCCGAACCCGGCCTGGAAGCTTGGCGCCAAGAACAGCGACCCGGTTGCCGCGTACCTGGAAGACGTCTACACCATCACCGCCAACCTCGCAGGTCTGCCGGGCTTGTCCATGCCTGCAGGTTTTGTCGACGGCCTGCCGGTCGGCGTGCAACTGCTCGCCCCGTATTTCCAGGAAGGTCGCCTGTTGAACGTTGCCCACCAGTATCAGTTACACACTGACTGGCACACCCGCACCCCAACCGGCTTCTGAGGAGACACACATGCAATGGGAAGTCGTGATCGGGCTGGAGATTCACACCCAGCTCACCACCCGGTCGAAAATCTTTTCCGGTAGTTCCACCACCTTCGGTTCCGAGCCGAACACCCAGGCCAGCCTGATCGACCTGGGCATGCCTGGCGTGCTGCCGGTGCTGAACCAGGAAGCGGTGCGCATGGCGGTGATGTTCGGTCTGGCGATTGACGCCGAGATCGGCCAGCACAACGTGTTCGCCCGTAAAAACTATTTCTACCCGGACCTGCCCAAGGGCTACCAGATCAGCCAGATGGAATTGCCGATCGTCGGCAAGGGCCACCTGGACATCGCCCTGGAAGACGGCACGGTCAAACGTGTCGGCATCACCCGCGCGCACCTGGAAGAAGACGCCGGCAAGAGCCTGCACGAAGAATTCAGCGGCGCCAGCGGCATCGACCTGAACCGTGCCGGCACGCCGTTGCTGGAAATCGTTTCCGAGCCGGACATGCGCAGCGCCAAGGAAGCCGTGGCTTACGTCAAGGCAATCCACGCGCTGGTGCGTTACTTGGGGATTTGCGACGGCAACATGGCCGAAGGCTCGCTGCGTTGCGACTGCAACGTGTCGATCCGTCCGAAAGGCCAGGTCGAGTTCGGCACCCGCTGCGAGATCAAGAACGTCAACTCGTTCCGTTTTATCGAGAAGGCGATCAACTCCGAGATCCAGCGTCAGATCGAGCTGATCGAAGACGGCGGCAAAGTCATCCAGCAGACCCGCCTGTACGATCCAAACAAGGACGAAACCCGTCCGATGCGCAGCAAGGAGGAAGCCAACGACTACCGTTACTTCCCCGATCCGGACCTGCTGCCAGTCGTGATCGAGAGCTCGTTCCTCGATGACGTGCGCGCCACACTGCCAGAATTGCCGCCGCAGAAACGCGAGCGTTTCCAGGAACAGTTCGGTCTGTCGGTCTACGACGCCAGCGTCCTGGCCACCAGCCGCGAGCAGGCCGATTACTTCGAGAAAGTCGCGAGCATCGGCGGCGACGCCAAACTGGCGGCGAACTGGGTGATGGTCGAGTTGGGCAGCCTGCTCAACAAGCAAGGCCTGGACATCGAAGAGTCGCCGGTTTCCGCCGAGCTTCTGGGCGGCATGCTGCTGCGCATCAAGGACAACACCATCTCCGGCAAGATCGCCAAGGCAGTGTTTGAAGCGATGGCCAACGGCGAAGGCAGCGCGGACGAGATCATCGACAAGCGCGGCCTCAAGCAAGTGACCGACACCGGCGCCATCTCGGCGGTGCTGGACGAAATGCTCGCGGCCAACGCCGAGCAGGTCGAGCAATACCGCGCCGCAGACGAAGCCAAGCGCGGCAAGATGTTCGGCTTCTTTGTCGGCCAGGCCATGAAAGCCTCCAAAGGCAAGGCCAACCCGCAACAGGTCAACGAACTGCTCAAAAGCAAGCTCGAAGGCTGATGAGAATGGAGCCAGTTCTAAAATCTGGCTCCATTCCCTGTGGGAGCGGGCTTTTGTGGCGAGGGGGCTTGCCCCCGCTGGGTCGCGAAGCGGCCCCAATTTCCGGATTCGGTTTGCATCTAACAAATCGTGTTTCGAAATTTTGGGACTGCTACGCAGTCCAACGGGGGCAAGCCCCCTCGCCACATTGGCTCTATCCCACATTTGTTTCGGGAAACCTTCGAATGAAACGTCTGCTCGGCGCCTGCGCCCTCCTCTCGCTGCTCGCCGGTTGCGCCAGCACCGACACCGTCGACCCGCACGGCTACGACAAAACCGGCGTGGCTTCGTACTACGGTGCCAAACACCAAGGCAAACGCACCGCCAGTGGCGAGCGTTTCGACAAGAATTCCATGACCGCCGCCCATCGCCAGCTACCCTTCGGTACGCGGGTGAAGGTGACCAACCTGAATAACGACAAATCCTGCGTGGTACGCATCAATGATCGTGGGCCGCACACCCGTGGCCGTCTGATCGATCTGTCCCACGAAGCCGCCGAACGCCTGGGCATGCTGCGCAGCGGCACCGCACGGGTTCGCGTGCAAGCCCTCGACGACTGACCGATGGAGCCCCGACCATTTTCGGACTAGCCGATTTGCCCCTGATCAGCGTGATCGAATTGCTCAGCGGATTGCTCCTGCTGATTGTCGGCGCCGAATTGATGGTCCGCGCCGCCGTCCGCATTGCCGCGCGGCTGCACATACGTCCGCTGATCATCGGCCTGACCATCGTCGCCCTCGGCAGCAGCGCACCGCAGATGGCGGTCAGCCTGCAAGCGACCCTGGCGCACAACGCCGACATCGCCGTCGGCAGTGTGATCGGCAGCAGCATTTTCAACATCCTCGTCACACTTGGGTTATCCGCGCTGATCATTCCACTGCGAGTTTCCCGGCAACTGGTGCGCCTGGATATTCCGCTGATGATCGGCGCCAGCCTGTTAGTCTTCGTACTCGCCTGGAATGAAGAGCTGACCCGTGCCGACGGCGTGATGTTGCTGGCGGCACTGGCGATTTACCTGGGCCTGTTGCTGCGCCAGTCACGACATTCGGCGCGGCCGGTATCGAGCCACGACCACCAGGCGCAAGCACCCTGGCTAAGCAGCCTGCTGATGATCGTCGCCGGGCTGGCGATGCTGGTATACGCCGGACACTTGCTGCTGGGGGCCGCCGTTGCGGTCGCCACCGATCTTGGGTTGTCGGAACGGATCATCGGCCTGACCATCGTCGCCGTCAGCACCTCACTACCTGAACTCGCCACTTCGTTGATCGCCGCAATGCGCGGCGAGCGCGAAATTGCCGTGGGCAACGTGATTGGCAGCAACCTGTTCAACCTTTTGGGCGTGCTCGGCTTTACCGCGCTGGTGGCGCCATCGCCGCTGTCGGTGTCGCCCAACGCCCTGGATTTCGACCTGCCGGTGATGCTCGGCGTCGCGATACTGTGCCTGCCGCTGTTCTACACCGGCTACCGGGTGACCCGCGCCGAAGGCCTGCTGTTTCTGGGTTTGTACCTGGCGTATGGGCTGCACGTGGTGTCGTTCACCACCGGCATGCCACTGGCCGGCAAGCTCGAACACTTGATGCTGTTTTTCGTCCTGCCGGCGCTGGTGGCATTTTTGCTGTTCACGTCGCTACGCGCCTGGCGTCGCCAACACCATAAAAAGGAAGCCCCATGACCGAGAATAAAAAAACCGGCGTTGAAGTTCGTCGCCAAGTGATGGGCGACGCCTTCGTCGACCGCGCACTGGGCAACGCCACCGAGTTCACCCAGCCGCTGCAGGACTTCGTCAATGAACATGCCTGGGGCGGCGTGTGGAATCGCGAAGGCCTGCCGCTGAAGACCCGCAGCCTGATCACCCTCGCTGCCCTGACCGCACTCAAGTGCCCGCAGGAATTGAAAGGTCACGTGCGTGGCGCGCTGAACAACGGTTGCACCGTGGAGGAAATTCGCGAGGCGCTGCTGCATTGTGCGGTGTATGCCGGTGTGCCGGCGGCGATCGATGCGTTTCGGGCGGCGCAGGAAGTGATCGACAGCTATCAAAAACCTGAGTGACTGATCTGGCGCTTTCGCGAGCAAGCCCGCTCCCACAGGGTGAATGCTTTCCAATGTGGGAGCGGGCTTGCTCGCGAAGAGGCCCTGAAGAGCACTGCGAATCCTGAAACTAGATCCACCCGCCCCACTGCAAAAAGAAAATCCCGATGTTGGTGGTGACCGCCGCCATCAACGTGGTGATCACGATAATCGCCGCCGCCAGCTCATGATTGCCATCGGCCGCCCGGGCCATGACGAAACTGGCGGCGGCGGTCGGGCTGCCGAAATACAGAAACAGAATCCCCAGTTCCGCTCCGCGAAAGCCCCACAGCCATGCACCCAGTGTCGCCAGCACGGGCAGGCCGATCATCTTCACCAGGCTTGAACTCAGGGCCATGTTGCCGCTTTTGCGCAATGCCGCCAGGGACAGCGTGCCGCCGATGCAGATCAGCGCCAGTGGCAAGGTGGTTTGCGCCAGGTACTGGCCGGAGGTCTCCAGCCACCCCGGCAAGCCGATCTTGAAATAGGCGAACGGTGCAGCCGCAATCACGCTGATGATCAGCGGATTGCTGAACACGCTTTTGCAGATGCTCCACGGATCGGACTTGATCACCGGGCTGTACACCGCCAGCACGATGGTCGAGAGGGTGTTGTAGAACAAGATCACCAGCGCCGCGAGAATCGCCCCGAGGGAAATCCCGTAGTCGCCGTACATGCTGGCCGCCAGCGCCAGGCCGATGACGCCGTTGTTGCCGCGAAAAGCGCCCTGGGTGTAGATCCCGCGATCTTCGCGCGGGCACTTCCAGATCGCCCAGCCCCAGGCGATGGCAAAACACACCAGGGTCGCCACGGAAAAGTAGATCAGCAGCGCCGGCTGCAACGCGGCATGCAGGTCGGCATGCAGGATGCCCAGAAACAGCAACGCCGGCATGGTGACGTTGAATACCAGTGCCGACGCGGTATGGATGAAGTTGTCGTTGATCCAGTCGATGCGTTTGAGCAGCACCCCCAGAAACAGCATGGCAAACACCGGCGCGGTGATGTTCAGGGTTTCGAGGAAAATTGCCAGCATGCCGGGGTAACCTTGGTGGGCGTCGTTAGGTGCCTAATGATAAGCCACTGAAGACTTCGGCGCCTGTTAGATCGCCTTCGCGAGCAAGCCCGCTCCCACATTTGATCTGCTGTGAACACAGAATTTGTGCCCACCCAAGATCCCCTGTGGGAGCGGGCTTGCTCGGGTAGAAACCGGAGACATCCTTTACGTTTTAAACCGGAGACATCGTTTACAGGTATGAAATACGGTCAGGAGGTGCCTGACCATGCCCTGGAATCGAGAGTCCCCAATGGATCAACGAATCAAACTCATAGGCGACTGGCTGCAAGGCAGCTACTCCAAAAGCGAGCTGGCCCGTCACTACGGGCTCAGC